>CAVGKI010000041.1:0-10695 GCA_963629655.1 Butyricicoccaceae bacterium
TGCCGACAATACTTGTCTGGAGACGGACCGGGAAGATAGGTCAATGCCAACACAAAGGGTTTGGCGTACACGTCAAGCCCTTTGCCTTTTGCCTCCTTAGCTCAACAGGTAGAGCATGCGGCTGTTAACCGCAGGGTCGTAGGTTCGAATCCTACAGGGGGCGCCATCTAACGGTATTGCCGTCACGATATCGTGACGGCAATATTTGTTAGTATTGCTCGCATTTGGACCGTTAGCTCAGTTGGTAGAGCAACCGGCTCATAACCGGTCGGTCCGGGGTTCGAGTCCCTGACGGTCCACCATTTTTTCAAGTGCATATAGGGGAATAGCTCAGCTGGTAGAGCGGCGGTCTCCAAAACCGTAGGCCGAGGGTTCGAAGCCTTCTTCCCCTGCCAGGAAAGAGCAGACGAAATTCGTCTGCTCTTTCGGCATTCCTGCTTTACACGAATTTTACATGGGTTTTCACTCGGCGCGGAGGAGCGGCTTATGATAAACAAAAGCACAAAAAAGCTTTCGCAGGCAATGCTGTTTATTATCCTCTTCGGTATTGTCAGTCTCTTTTCGGATATGACGCATGAGGGCGCGTCCAGCATTCGCGGCGCGTATCTCTCGCTGCTCGGTGCGTCCGCCGCGACCATCGGCTTCATCTCCGGGCTTGGTGAGCTTATCGGCTACTCAATGCGCTATGTTTTCGGCAAGCTGACCGACAAAACAAAGCACTACTGGTCTATGACCATCGTGGGCTATGTGCTTGATATAGCTGCCGTGCCTCTGCTCGCGCTCGTTGGTGAGCACGGCTGGATCGCCGCGTGTGCGCTGCTCGTTATCCAGCGTATGGGCAAGGCGATAAAAAAGCCGGCGAAGGACACCATCATGTCCTTTGCCGCCTCTCAGGAGGGCGTGGGCAAGAGCTTCGGCATTCAGGAGGTGCTCGACCAGATCGGCGCTTTCATCGGTCCGGTGCTCCTCTATCTAGTGATGCTTTTCAAGACAGACGGAACGACCTATGAGGTATACTCGACCTGCTTTGCCTTTCTTGCCGTTCCCGGCACGGTGACGCTCGTCCTCCTGCTCGTCACGCGCTGTAAATTTCCGAATCCAGAGCATTTCGAGCCTGAGCCCAAGGAGTATGTTCCATTCAAGATGAAAAAGGAATTTATACTCTACATTGTCGGCATCAGCCTTTTCGCGTTCGGATTCATCGACTACTCGATCATCATCATGCACGTCTCGCGCACATATTCCGCTCTTGCCTCCGGGCTGTCGGAGACCTCCTCTCTCGTCAATTCCGGCACGCTGCCGCTGCTGTATGCGGGCGCGATGCTTGTCGATGCCGTCGCGGCGCTCATCTTCGGCATGATGTATGATAAAAACGGCGTGAAAGCCCTTGTGTGGTCTACGCTCATCTCTGCGCCGTTTGCCGTGTTTGTGTTTGCATTCAACTCCGTGCCCATGCTGCTGCTCGGCATTGCGCTCTGGGGTGTCGGTATGGGCGCGCAGGAGTCCATTCTCAAGGCGGCTGTCACAAGCATGGTGCCCAAGACGAGCCGCGCGACCGGCTACGGCATATTTGAATGCTCATTCGGCGCGTTCTGGTTTCTCGGAAGCTGGCTGATGGGTGTGCTGTATGACGCGAGCATCCCCGCGATGATCGCGGTTTCAGTCGCGGCGTAGCTCGCGGCGATCCCGCTGTATATCGCCTCGGCAAAGCTGAGAAAAAACGCTTAAATTGCATATAAACGACCCACGGAGTCCTTCATGGCTCTCCGTGGGTCATTTTATATTGCATTACCCTGCCGCGCGCCCTGCGCGGTATGCCGCAAGATTCAGCTCAGCAAACCGCTCCGGCACAGTGTCGCGTATGACGCTCTCCCAGTCTATGCCGTCCAGCGCAAGCGCATTGACCAGCGCGCCGAAGAGAACGATGTTCATGCACTTGGGCGTGCCGAGCACCTCGGCGATCTCCGCCGCGCGCAGTGTGCGGCACGTGAATGTGAGCTCCAGCGCCTCCAAGCAGCCCGCAGGATACTCCGCAAGCCCCGCCGCCGTCACGGCGGATGCCATCTCATAGTCGTTTATTACGGCGATACCGTTCGGCTTTAGAAAATCGGCATAGCGCACCGCCTCCATCTTTTCAAACGCGACGAGTATGTCCGCCGCACCCTTGCCGATAACGGGGGAGTACACGCGCTCGCCGAAGCGCACCTGCGTGGTCACGCTTCCGCCGCGCTGGCTCATCCCGTGCACCTCGGACATTTTCACGTCGTACCCCGCGCGCATGAGCCCTGCGACGAGCACCTTCGCCGTGAGTATTGCGCCCTGCCCGCCGACACCGGCCAAAAGAACAGTTTTCGTCTGCATTGTTCAGTCCTCCTTCCGGCTGATGGCGTGCACGGGACACACCTGCGCGCACACCGTGCACCCGACGCAGAGCGCCCCGTCGATGAACGACCTGCCGCCTATGAGCTGCACCGCAGGACAGCCGACCGAGAGACATTTTTTGCAGCCGATGCACTTCGCGCTGTCCACGGTGCACTCGCCGCGCTCGTGCCTGCCGCGCTTCGTCAGCAGGCACTCCCGCCGCACAATGACGGCGGC
Source organism: Butyricicoccaceae bacterium (assembly GCA_963629655.1). Classification (GTDB taxonomy): domain Bacteria; phylum Bacillota; class Clostridia; order Oscillospirales; family Oscillospiraceae; genus Limivicinus. Next base: position 2,599 of record CAVGKI010000041.1, read on the forward strand.
GCGCTGCTTGCTCGCCATAGCGTCGTTCAGCGCCGCAGACATAGCCGCAAGGTCATTCGGATCGACGGTGATGATGTTTTCAAAGCCGATGCCGCGCAGCACGTCCTCTATCTTCACTGCCGACGCGACCTCGCCGAGCAGATTGAAGCCCGTGCCGGGATTGTCCTGATGCCCGGTCATGCCGGTGGTGTGGTTGTCGAGCACGACGGGGATCATGTCGGCATTGTTGTATATTATTTCTATCGCACCCGTTATACCGCTGTGAAAAAACGTGGAGTCCCCCACAACGCCGAATACGGGGCGCTTCTGCCCGCTGAGAGAGAAGGCGCGCGCCATGCCCGCGCCGACCGTGAAGCCGCCGCCCATGCACACGCAGGTGTCGGAGGCGTTGAGAGGGGGCGCAGCGCCGAGGGTGTAGCAGCCGATGTCGCCGGTGACAACGGCGTTTTTGAGCTTTGACACGCAGTAGAAGAAGCCGCGGTGCGGACAGCCCGGACACAGTGCCGGCGGACGGGCGACAGCTTTAACACCGACATCGCGCGTCTCCGGCTTCACGCCGAAGATTGCCTCGCGCAGGATTTCGGGGTTCAGCTCGTACATTGGGCTGACGACGCTTTTGCCGATGCAGTCGATACCGGCGGCGCGTATCTCCGTCTCCATAAAGCCGTCCAGCTCCTCAATGACGTAAAGCGTCTCGACCTTGGCGGCAAACTCGCGTATGAGCCGCATGGGCAGCGGGTATGTAAGCCCCAGCTTGAGAAATGACGTGTCCTCCGGGAAAACCTCCTTGGCGTACTCATACGCGATGGAGGCGCTGATAACGCCGAGCGTGCCGCCGCGCAGCTCCATGCAGTTGAGCGGCGAGCGCTCGGAGTAGTCCGCGAGGCGCTGCATATTCGCCTCGACCTTCGCACGGTTGGCGTAGGCGCGCGCCGGAGTGCACACAAATTTCTGTGCGTTCTTTTGGTACGGGGCAATCTCGTGCTCCTCGCGCTCACCGAGCTCAACAAGGCTCTTCGAGTGCGACACGCGCGTTGTTGTGCGAAAGAGCACGGGCATGTCAAACTCCTCGGAGATGCGGTACGCCTCGCGCATGAAGTCCTTGCACTCCTGCGAGTCGGACGGCTCGACGAGGGCGATTTTTGCGTGCTTTGCGTACCAGCGGTTGTCCTGTTCGTTCTGGGACGAGTGACAGCTCGGATCGTCGGCAGTGACGACAACGAAGCCGCCGTTCACGCCGAGGTACGCGGCGGTAAAAACGGGATCGGCGGCGACGTTGAGCCCGACGTGCTTCATCGCGCTCAGTGTCCGCGCCCCGGCGATGCACGCACCGTAAGCGACCTCCACCGCGACCTTCTCGTTCGGTGCCCATTCGCAGTATATTTTGTCCCTGTATTGCGGCAGATTCTCGAAAATCTCCGTGCTGGGCGTACCGGGGTAGGCGGAACAGATGTTCACACCCGCCTCATAAGCGCCGCGCGCAATGGCTTCGTTGCCGCTCATAAGCTGCTTCATGCTTCAAGCCCCCTTTGTCGGCGGGATATTTTCACCATATGATATTACATAATCGCAAAAAAAGCAATCTAATTAAATACAAAAAACATCGGAGGGGCATATGACAATTTCGTGATTGATGTTTTGCGCCGTGTGTGGTAGTATATAATACAGTGAATTATCGGACAGGAGCCCGTGAATATATGAGAATGAGAAAACGGCACAACCTTGCACCGCGCATGGAGAAATGCGCGGCGCTGATGATACCTGACTGCACCGCGCACTACGGGCGCTGGATGGAGGATTTCCTCGGCTTTGAGCAGCTGTATGTAGAGCTCGGCTGCGGCAAGGGGCGCTTCACGGTGGACACTGCGGCGGAAATGCCGGACACACTGCTGCTCGCCGTGGAAAAGGTCCCGGACGCGATGATAATCGCGATGGAGCGCATACGCGAGCGAAGACTTGTCAATGTCCGCTTCATCGACGGGGATGCCGCCGCACTGCCGCAGATGCTCGCCCCCGGCGAGGCGGCGCGCATATACATAAACTTCTGCGACCCGTGGCCGAAGAGCCGCGACGCAAAGCTGCGCCTGACCGCGCCCGCCTTTCTGCGTATGTACGCGGATGCGCTGCAGCTCGGCGGGGAGATACACTTCAAGACCGACAATGCCCCGCTGTTCGACTGGTCAGTGGCACAGCTCACCGCCGAGGGGTGGGAGCTTGACGAGCTGACGCACGATCTGCACAGGGACGGCGCTGTCGGCGTGATGACAGACTATGAGGCGAAATTTTACGCCGAGGGGCTGAGGATAAACCGCGTCGTGGCGAGGAAGACCGCCGCCACGCTCGGCACTGCGGCGGGAGCCGTGCCGAGGCTGCGCAACGCCTCGCTGAACGATGCGCGCGGCGCAGATGAGAGCCGAGAGGCGCACGAGACAGAGGAAAATGCGAAATGAGGTTTATTTCGTGGAACGTTAACGGTCTGCGTGCCGTCATGAAAAAGGGCTTCGAGGATATATTCTGGAGCTTCAATGCCGATTTCGTCTGCCTGCAGGAGACAAAGCTTCAGGCGGGACAGATAGAGCTTGACATTCCGGGGTACGAGAGCTATTGGTGCTACGCCGACAAAAAAGGCTATTCCGGCACTGCGGTGTTCACCCGGCATACCCCGCTCTCCGTCGGCTATAATCTGCAGCAGAGCGAGCACTGCACGGAGGGGCGCGTTATCACGCTGGAGTACGACGGGTTTTACCTCGTGTGCGTGTACACACCGAACGCGCAGGATGAGCTCAAGCGCCTTGACTACCGCATGGCATGGGAGGACGACTTCCGCGCGTACCTCGTCGCGCTCGACGCGAAAAAGCCCGTTGTCGTCTGCGGCGACATGAACGTGGCGCATGAGGAGATCGACCTGAAAAACCCCAAGCCCAACATCGGCAAGCCCGGCTTCTCCGACGAGGAGCGCGCCAAGTTCACCGAGCTTCTCAATGCCGGGTTTATCGACACTTTCCGCACCCTCTACCCCGACAGACGCGATGCCTACTCGTGGTGGAGCTACCGCATGGCGGCGCGGGAGCGGAACGTCGGCTGGCGCATTGACTACTTCGTCGTGTCCGAGCGCCTGCGTGGCGATATAAAGGATGCATACATTTTCCCGGAGGTAATGGGCTCTGACCATTGCCCGGTCGGGCTTGACATGACATGGTGAGCATAGGGAACGCCGCGCTGAACGGGCGGCTGGTGCTTGCACCAATGGCGGGTGTGACGGACTTTGCCTTTCGCGGCATATGCCGCGAGCACGGCGCGGCGCTGACGACGACGGAGATGGTGAGCGCAAAGGCGCTCGTATACAACGATGCCAAGACCCGCACGCTGCTGTATATCCCGGAGAACGAGCACCCCTGCGCTGTGCAGATATTCGGGCATGAGCCGGACGTGATGGCGGCTGCCGCGCCGATGGCGCTGGAGCTGTCCGGCGCGGACATATTGGACATCAACATGGGCTGCCCCGTGGGCAAGGTGGTCAAATCCGGCGACGGGTCGGCGCTGATGAAAACGCCGGCGCTTGCGGCGGAGATAATAGAGCGCGTATGCCGCGCGGTGGATAAGCCCGTGACGGTCAAATTCCGCAAGGGCTGGGACGGCGGCAGCGTGAACGCCGTGGAGTTTGCGCGCATATGCGAGGACTCCGGCGCGGCGGCGATTGCCGTGCACGGGCGCACGCGCGTGCAGATGTATTCCGGGCGCGCCGATTGGGACATAATACGCGAGGTGAAAAAAGCCGTGAGCATACCCGTTACCGCCAACGGCGATATTTTCACCGCCGGGGACGCGGAGCACATACTGCGCTACACCGGGTGCGACCTTGCAATGATAGGGCGCGGGAGCTTCGGCTGCCCGTGGCTGTTTGAGCAGGGCAATGCCGCGATAGAGGGGCGCACGCCGCCGCCTCTGCCGCCGCTTGCCGCGCGCATCGACACCGGCGTGCGCCAGATAGAGACGCTTGCCGGACGCGTCGGGGAGCGCGCCGCCTGTCTGGAGGCGAGGCATCATCTGCCGTGGTATCTGCACGGTGTGCCGTATGCCGCGTATTACCGCAATGAGCTTGTCCATGTGGAGACGCTGGACGATATACGGCGCATCGCGGCAGACATAAAGCGCGATTTGAAATAGTAACAAAAGCTTAATTTGAAAAAAGCGAGAAGATATAATATAATAACATATTGCCACTATATGTTGCTATATATTGCTATCAGATAGAATACCTTCGGCAAAGGGGGTTATCAGATGACGAGAGAGCAGGAGGCGGCTGCTATCCGCGCCGTGCTTGACGGCGATGTCAACGCTTTCGAGGTTCTTGTAAAGGAATATGAGAAAAACGTGTACAATCTTGCACTGCGCATGACCGGCAACAGCGAGGACGCGGCGGATATGTCACAGGAGGCATTCATAAAGGCGTATAACTCGCTCTCGTCCTTCCGCGGTGACAGCAAGTTCTCCGTGTGGCTGTACAGGATCGTGTCGAACGTCTGTCTCGACTGTCTGCGCAGCAGGACGCGGAAGCCCACGGTTTCACTCTCGACGGAGAATGACGACGGGGAGGATGTCGAGCTGGACATTGCCGACGAGACGCAGTCGCCGGAGCTTCTGCTCGACAGAAGTCTCACACGCGACGCGGTGCGGCGCGGGCTTGCCGCGCTGCCGCCCGACCATCGGGAGATACTGCTGCTGCGCGAGATACAGGGCTTGAGCTATGAGGAGATTGCCGCCGCGCTCGACCTTGAGGCAGGAACGGTGAAGTCGCGCATATTCCGCGCGAGGAAAAAATTATGCTCGTTTTTGATCAAGGACGGGAACATTCCCGAGTTTGTCTCGTCAAGCAAAGAGAGAGGAGGTGATCTGTCATGAACGGATGCGAATACTATCAAGAGCTGATAAGCCGTATGCTGGACGAGGATCTGCCCAGAGACGAGCGCGCCGCGCTGGCGGAACACCTTGACACTTGCCGCGAGTGCGCGGCGATGTATCAAGCGTTTTCCGAATTGTCAGACACCATTTCTTCCGACCTGACAGAGCCGCCGGAAGAGCTATGCGATAATATCATGGCGGAGCTGCGCCGCAGCGAGATTATCCGCCGCAGCCGTAAGAGCGGGCTTTCGCGGCAGGTGAAGAGCCTCATCGCGGCGGCGGCATGCGCCGTGCTCGTGATTGCGGCGGTCGGCGGTGTCGCCATTGTCAGCGGCAGACGGACGGATAACGCCGTCTATGAGAGCCGCACGAGCCATAAGAGCTCTGCCGACATTTATACCACCGGGGAGGAGAGCTCCTCCGTCACCGCGCCCACGCCCACACCCGCGCCCGTTACGGCGGACACCCCGACGGTGCAGTCGGATACTGCCGGCAGCACCGCGATACCGGACAGCGAGAATTACGGCTATGTCCCCGAAAAGGTGACGCCCACCCCGTCGGCAAGCCCTGCCGCCGCGCCTGCGGTGTTCCCGGACTTCTACCCGGACGCAACGCCGACACCGACGGCTGCACCGACACCGACACAGACACCTGCCCCCACGGCAACGTCTGCCCCGACACCTGCCCAGACCCCGACACCCACCCCAACGCCGACCCCGACGCCCGTACCCACCGTGACTCCCACGAGCGAGCCTGTGAGCGAGGCAGAGCAGGGGAGTGAGCAGAATGCTGCGCAGGAAGATGTCATGCTCGGCAGCGCCGGTATACTGCAAGCCCCGGCAAAGGAGAGCGCCGCGCCCGATGCGCCAACCGAGCCGCCGCTTAATACCGCGACCGGCAGCAATGCCGCAGATGAGAATATTGTCCGGCATATCGACTTGGGCGATGTGGGCGTGACGGAGTTCACCGAAAAGCTGCTCACGAACGGCAAGGATACGCCGGAGAACACGCCTGAGCCCGATGCGGATGCGAACGCCGCGCCAACGCCGGCACCGTCCGCACCTCCCGCCGCAGAGAAGGCTTCCGGGGAAAAGTCCGAGGAGACAAAGCCGCCCGTGGTGAGCGCTCCCACACCTATGGATGAGCAGCTGCGCGCGCTGCTGCCGGAGGATATTGACCCCGACGGCGTGGATATTATAGAATACAGCGCGCAGAATAAGGAGCAGAAGCTCATCGTATGCATCACCGACGGCGAGATCGTTGTGTTTGCGCGCGATAAGGACGGTGCGCTTGTCCGCTACACGCCTGCGCTGACCGCCGACGATTACTCCGCGCTCATCGAGCCGTTCATCACGCTTGCCAAGGAAACGGAACATTGACAAACTTCTGTTAAATCGCCAAATAAGTTGAAAAAATTTTAGTAAACTTGACAAATCATTGCAAATTGCCTTGAAACCTCTCCTTTCCTGTGCTATACTACTGCTATAATAGATTTATTGTGCGTTTTTGCGTATAGAAATAATAAGGAGAGGTTTTTATTGAAGAATATCAAGGTTTCCAACAATGTTATCCGCCGTCTGCCGCGCTATCTGCGCAAGCTGGATGAGCTGATGGGAAACGGTGTCAGCCGTATATCGTCCTTTGAGCTCGGACAGCAGCTTGGGCTCACGCCGTCCCAGATCCGGCAGGATTTTAGCTGCTTCGGTGAATTCGGTCAGCAGGGCTACGGCTATAATGTCTCCGCTCTGCACGGGCAGATTGCCAGCATCCTTGGCACCGATCGCGGCTATCGCGCCATTCTCGTCGGCGCGGGCAACATCGGTCATGCTCTGATGGATAATTTTTGCTTCGATACATGGGGCTTCAGGCTCGTCGCCGCGTTCGATATCAAACCTGAGCTGGTAGGCACGGTGTTCAACGATGTCCCCATCTACGCGATGGACACGCTTGAGGAGTATCTTCAGAACAACAGCGTCGATGTTGTCGTGCTGACCGTCCCGCGTGAGGCTGCGATCCCCGTGACCAATATGCTCACAGCTAACGGTGTCGAGGCGATATGGAACTTCACCAATGTTGACCTCACCGCCCCAAACAGCAGCATCATCGTCGAGAATGTCCACTTTTCCGACAGTCTCCTCTCGCTGAGCTATTATGTCTCTGAGCGCAACGACGAGAAGGCAGCCCGCGCCGCTCGCGCGGAGAGGGCGGAAAAAAACTGAGACTTAAGGCAATACTGATTATAAAGGATAAAAAGAAGCTTCCGACCGGAAGCTTCTTTTGGTATGGTTTCATGAAATACGACGCTGTTATTTTTGATTTGCACGGGACGCTGCGGGACAGCCGTCCGCGCAGCGCCGCCGACCGGGGCGAGACGCTGCGCGAATCGCTGAGCGCATTGGAGGCGGAGCGATGAGAGGCAGCACCATTGCCGCGATAGCCACCGGCGCGCAGCTCTCCGCCATAGGCATTATCCGCATATCCGGCGAGGAGACGTTTGCCATCGTGGACAGGCTCTTCTTTCCGGCAAACGGCTCAAAAATGTCCGACAATGAGGACAGGAAGCTCATCTACGGCCGGCTGTGCGCGCGCGACGGGGCGCTGCTGGACGTGTGTTTGTGCACTGTCAGCCGCGCGGGGCACAGCTATACCGGCGAGGATACGGCGGAGCTTCAGTGCCACGGCTCGCCCGTGGTGCTGCGCGCGGCGCTGGAGGAGATATTTGCCCTCGGTGCGCGTCAGGCAGGACCGGGTGAGTTCACAAAGCGCGCGTTTCTGTCCGGGCGGATGGAGCTTTCGAGCGCGGAGGCAGTGGCGGATATAATCGACGCGGAGAGCATCGAGGCGGCGCGCAATGCCGCGGGGCAGCTCTCCGGCGCGGTCAGCCGCCGCACGGAGGGCGTGTATTCGCTTCTGACGGACATATCCTCGCACTTTCACGCCGTGCTCGACTATCCCGATGAGGATATTGAGGATTTCCGCATGGAGGATTATAAGCAGCGGCTCGACGCGGCAGCGTGCGACCTGCGCGCCCTGCTGGGGACGTTTGAGCGCGGGCGGCTCATGACCGCCGGCATTCCCGCCGCGATAGTCGGCAGACCGAACGCGGGCAAGAGCTCGCTTTTGAACGCATTATTGGGCTATGACCGCGCCATCGTCACCGAGATACCCGGCACGACGCGCGACACGATAGAGGAG
>CAVGKI010000041.1:10715-13884 GCA_963629655.1 Butyricicoccaceae bacterium
AAGCTGCACCTCGGCTCGTTGACGCTGCGCCTCACGGATACGGCAGGCATACGCGCGACGGATGACGCGGTCGAGCGCCTCGGCGTGGAGCGCAGCCGCCGCGCAATGGATGAGGCGATGCTTGTCATTGCCGTGGTGGACGGGAGCGGCGAGGTCACGGCGGAGGATATCGGCATTGTCCGCCGGGCGGAGCGCGCGGCGCACGCGGTGCTCGTCGTGTCGAAGAAGGATATTGCCCGGACGGAGCTTGCGCTTGAAACGGCGCTGCCCCGCGTCGCGGTCAGCGCGGTCACGGGAGAGGGGATAGACGAGCTTGAGCGCGCCATTGCCGCGATGTTCCCGCTGCCGTGCGTCCCTGCCGGGGAGATACTTACCAACGCCCGTCAGGCGGATGCCGTGGCTCGCGCGGCGGAGTATATCGACGCGGCGCTCGGCGCGATGCGCGCGGGCGAAACGCCGGACATCGTGCTCACGGAGACGGAGGGCGCGATGGCGGCGCTCGGCGAGCTGACTGGGCGCAGCATACGCGAGGATGTCACCGAGCGGATATTCAGCCGCTTCTGCGTCGGAAAATAGAATGCAGAACAGGCGAGGAATTTTTGTGCCGATCAAGGCAATTTTTAGCGGGAATACTTTGTGTATTGCAAGAAAAAGTGACTAAATCGGAGTACAAATTATCCGGCAGATGCCGCCGCATTATGCGGTATTGCCTTAATTTTGCCGGCATACTCATATTGACATTTTTGCATGCCGGTGGTATATTGTAGGTGAAATAAAAAAGTACAGGAAATGCCGCGGCATTTCCGTTTATGTGTTTCCCAACACATAAACGATATTTGTTTAATTATGGTATTACCCCCGTCTTTCCTCGGGGATAATATAGGCAGAGCCGCAAAAGCGGCATGCCGGAAAAATTTTTGAAGAAAGGAGAAAAAACATGAAAGGAAAGAAAATGGTAATTGCGGTCATACTTGCGTTGATAGTATGTCTCGTACTTATCCCGACCTGCGCCTTTGCAACGGATGAGCAGCAGGACGGTAGCAACAATTCCGCAGAGGAAACGACCTCTACGGATGGCGACAATCTCTCGAACACTCCGTCCGAGGGTGGCGTAGTATCCCCAGCACCGACCCAGATCCCCGTGCCGACCTCCGTGCCGACCTCCGTGCCGACCGAGAGTCCTGCACCGACCGAGAGTCCTGCACCGACCGAGAGTCCCGCACAGACCCAGACTCCCGCGACGACCGAGAACACGTCCGGCAACGCCGACTACACGGTGGAATTCACCGTTGGCGAGAAAACGTATGTTCTTGACGGTGACACGAGCGTTGATCTTAACGAGATTCTTGGCGAGCTCGGCATAGACGGCAAAGTCACCGAGGCGAAAAGCAGCAAGGAGAACCTCTTCTCCGTCGCACATGATGAGGAGAGCGGCAAGTGGACGGTCAGCGCAAACAATGCGTTCAGCACCACCCACAGCCTCGAAGTTGTTGTTGACGGCAAGCCCTACACAATCGTCGTGACCGACGATAACAAGTTTGTTGTGACGAACGCAAACAGCGAGGGTGAGTATGCAACACTCCAAGAGGCTATCAACAAAGCTGCCAACGGCGACACCATAATTCTCAAGAAAGATGTCAACGAGTGTGTTGTAATCGAGTCCGGCAAGACCATCACCATCGACCTCGGCGGTCATACGCTGACGAATGGTACAGCTGCAGCTAAACGACAAGATGGTACGCAATTGAAAAAGACCGACACCATTACCAACGAGGGCAACCTGACTATCACCGACAGCGTAGGTGGCGGCGCAGTTGACAATACCGCGAATGGCTGTGGCGCGCTTGTGAATCTCGGCACCGGCACTGCAACCCTCAACGGCGGTCAGTTCCTCCGCAGCAAGGAAAACGGGAAAACCACAGAAGCGAGTGGCGGCAACAGCTGGTACAACATCAAGAACCACGGCACAATGTACATAAACGATGGTGTCACCGTGGAGCAGGACGGTAAGTTCTCCAGCCTTGTTGTTAACGGTTGGTGCAGTCCCAATAAAACAGACGGTATAGACGACAATGACCGAGAGAAATGGACTAATGGCAAGAAAGCCACGCTGATCATCAATGGCGGTACATTCTCTGGCGGCAAAAACGCTATCAAGAATGAGGGACATGGCGATTTGAGAATTAACGACGGCGTGTTCAGCGCTGGCGCTGGTTCTGTTATCCTCAACTGGTGTGATGCAACGATTTCCGGCGGTACGTTCACGGCAACTGATAAAAACTGCCCTGTTATCCGCAATGGCTCATACAATGCGGACAGCACTGAAGGTAAACTGAAAATCACCGGCGGCACGTTCTATGCCTATGAGAATAACTGCATTGTCAGCACCCATGGTGGCAGCGACAGCGAAAACTTCATTTCTGTCAGCGGCGGCAGCTTCAACGGCACTATGGTTGGGGATCTTGAGGGTACCACAGGAAATAGCACCACGCTTGCCATCACCGGCGGTGTTTACACCGACAGCACAGTTGCTGATTCTGAATACGTTGATAAAGAAGAAGTCGCTATTCTCGGTGCGAACAAAAAGTTTGCTGTATCCGACGATAGAGATTCTGCGTCCGCCAAGGCCATCATCAACGAAGCGATGACGAGCGGCACACCCCTTTATATCTTTAGCCTCCCATGTGATGCCCATGTCAGCGCTCCCGAGGGTCTTACCATTGTTAACGAAGACGAAACGTACTCTATCTTCGTCAACGGCGTTGAGGTAAAGCCCGGCACAAGCTACACCGTTCCCGTCACACCCGTGACACCCCTGAGCGCGAAGTACTTCGTTATCAGCGGCAATAACCAGCAGTGGACGGCAGGCGACCTTGAGTTCAAGCTCAACTCCAAGGATGTTGTCAAGGTTCTCATTGACGGTGTCGAGGTCGAGTTCACGGTTGCCGAGGACGGCACTGTCACGATAGCCTCCGCAGTTATCGAGAAGCTGGAGAGCGGCACGCACGAGATAGAGTTCGTGTATGCCGACGGCAGCTGCAAGACCGTGTTCACGGTGAAGTAAGCACCACAGCGAGAGGGAGCTGTACTAAGGACTTAGAGCAGTCTGCGACAGAAACCCCTCCGTCACGGCGCAAAGCGCCGTGCCACCTCCCACTTTCAGGGGAGG
>CAVGKI010000042.1:0-13867 GCA_963629655.1 Butyricicoccaceae bacterium
GGGCTGGGGGGTGCAGCTTCTGGTCGATCCCGCGCTCATCATGCCCAACGAAAATCTCAGCATTATGGACGGCGGCATAACCGCGAGCGGCTGGGGCAATGTCAAGGGCGACTCGATCTCAAGAATGTACTTTGAGGCGCTGTCAAAGCGCTATCACTTCAAGCTGACAGACCCCATCAAGGAGCTGCCCCCCGCCGCCGTGGACGCAATACTCTACGGCACGAAGGGCGAAGCTTTGCAGCTGCACTATGAAAAGGCGGAGGGCTTCGGCGTTATAAAGCGCGAGTTTGAGGGCATAGTCAACAATCTTGAGCGCCGCTACAAGGAGACGCAGAGCCCCGCCATGCGCGCGGATATAGAAGAATGCATGTCCGAAACGCCGTGCCCCGCGTGCAAGGGGCGGCGCTTGAAGGACTCTGCCCTCGCCGTCACCGTGGGCGGCATGAACATTGCGCAGTTCACCGACCTGTCGGTCGTGAAGGCGCTCGATTTCATAGAATCGCTTGAGCTTACCGCAAAGGAGCAGCTCATAGCGGAGCGTATTATAAAAGAGATCCGCTCACGTCTCGGCTTCCTGCGCGATGTTGGGCTGGGCTATCTGACGCTCTCGCGCTCCGCCGCAACTCTCTCCGGCGGGGAGAGTCAGCGCATCCGCCTCGCCACGCAGATAGGGTCGAGCCTTATGGGCGTGCTGTACATTCTCGACGAGCCGAGCATAGGGCTGCACCAGCGGGACAACTGCAAGCTGCTCAGCACGCTAAAGCAGCTGCGCGACCTCGGCAACACACTCATCGTTGTCGAGCATGACGAGGACACGATGCGCGCGGCGGACTATATCGTGGATATAGGACCGGGAGCGGGTGTGAACGGCGGCAGCGTCGTGGCGGCGGGCAGCATTGAGGATATCTGCGCCTGCCCGGAATCCGTGACGGGGCAATATCTCAGCGGGAGGAAGCATATCCCCGTGCCTGCCTCGCGCCGCGCCGGAAACGGCAGGAGCCTTGTCATACGCGGCGCGTGCGAGAATAACCTGAAGAACATTGACGTGGAGATACCGCTGGGCAAGATCGTGTGCGTCACGGGCGTGTCCGGCAGCGGCAAATCCTCGCTGATAAACGAGATACTGTACAAGACCCTCGCGGCGGAGAAAAACCGCGTCAAGGTACGTCCGGGCAAGTGCGCGGGCATCGACGGGCTTGAATATGTTGACAAGGTAATTGCGCTTGACCAGAGCCCGATAGGGCGCTCTCCGCGCTCCAACCCCGCGACCTACACCGGCGTTTTCAATGACATACGTGACCTTTTTGCCTCCACGCAGGACGCAAAGCTGCGCGGATATAATCAGGGGCGCTTTTCATTCAATGTCAAGGGCGGGCGCTGTGAGGCATGCTCCGGCGACGGGCTGATAAAGATAGAGATGCATTTTCTGCCGGACGTGTATGTGCCGTGCGACGTGTGCGGCGGGCGGCGCTACAACCGCGAGACGCTGGAGGTCAAGTACAAGGGCAAGAGCATTGCGGACGTGCTGGACATGACCGTGGAGGAGGCGTGCGCCTTCTTTGCCGCCCAACCGAAGATACTCGGCAAGATTCAGACGCTCTATGATGTTGGCTTGGGCTATGTCAAGCTCGGTCAGTCGAGCACGACACTCTCCGGCGGCGAGGCGCAGCGCGTCAAGCTTGCGACGGAGCTGTCAAAGCGCAGCACCGGCAGCACGGTCTACGTCCTTGACGAGCCGACCACCGGGCTGCACATCGCCGATGTGCACCGGCTGATAAATATCCTTGACCGCTTTGCCGACGCGGGCAACACCGTCGTCGTGATAGAGCATAACCTTGACGTGATAAAGATAGCCGACCATATCATCGACCTGGGTCCCGAGGGCGGCGACGGCGGCGGAACGCTCGTTTTCGCGGGAACGCCGGAGGCTTGCGCCGAGTGCGAGGCGAGCTACACGGGGCAGTTTTTGAAACCGCTTATCGAGCAGGGCTGATAAATATCCCAAGATAGAGGAGGCGCAGCGCATGGAGCAGGATACCGAGCTTTTGGAGCTGTCCGGCACGATAGACTCCGTAATATATAAAAACGAAGAGAACGGCTACACCGTTCTGCGCCTGCGCGACGGCAACGGCGAGAACGTGACGGTCGTGGGGTGCTTCCCGTATGCCGCGCCGGGCGAATCCATGATCGCCAGCGGCACATGGATAAACCACAGCGTCCACGGTCGGCAGTTCAAGGCGGAGTTTGCCCAGCGGCTTCTGCCGACGAGCGCGAGCGCGATATACGATTATCTCGCGGGCGGCACGGTCAAGGGCATAGGTCCCGCCACGGCGGCGCTCATCGTTGACCGCTTCGGCGACAAGACGCTAGACGTGCTTGAGTCCGCGCCGGAAAAGCTTGCCGCGCTCAAGGGCATCAGCCTTGACAAGGCGCGCCGTATGTCAAAGGACTTCCGCCGTCAGGCGGGCGTGCGGCGGATAATGGAGTTTGTCTGCTCCTTCGGGATAAGACCGATACTTGCCATGCGTATGTATAAATTCTACGGCGATGAGGCGCTTGAGCTTCTGCGCGAGAATCCGTACATACTCGCCACGAGCCATATCGGAGGAAAGTTTTCCGAGGCGGACGCACTGGCGCTGGAGATGGGGCTTGACGGCAGCAGCCGCAACCGCATCAATGCCGCCGCGCTCTTTGAGCTGCGCCACAATCTCAATAACGGGCACTGCTTTATACCGCGCGGCAAGCTCGCCTCGGCAACGGCGGAGCTTATCAGCGTCGAGCCGGACGATGTTGACGGCGGCATTGACGAGCTTATAGAGACGGGGCAGATAATATGCGAGGAGCTTGCAGGGCTGCAGGCATGCTATCTGCCGGAGATATACGAGGCGGAGACGGATGCGGCAGCGCGCATGGCGCGTATGTGCCGCACACGCTTTGACGAGGAGGCGGATATTCCCACGCTGATACGGCGCATCGAGCAGCGGCAGGGGATAGAATACGCCCCGCGGCAAAGGGACACGCTGCGCCGCGCGCTGGAAAATCAGATGGTGGTCATCACCGGCGGACCCGGCACGGGGAAAACCACCTCTGTGCGCGCAATATTGGCGATGTTCAACGACATGGGGCTGAAAACGCTGCTCACCGCGCCGACGGGGCGCGCCGCCAAGCGTATGAGCGAGCTGAGCGGCGAGGAAGCCGTCACGGTGCATCGTCTGCTCGGTGCGAAATTCGCCGAGGACGGTGAGCGCGTCGTGTTCACAAAGGACGAGGACGACAGGCTCGACTGCGGTGCGGTGATACTTGACGAGTGCTCTATGGTTGACATAACGCTCATTGACGCGCTTTTGCGCGCCATGCCGGACGATGCGCGCCTCGTCATGGTGGGCGACGCGGATCAGTTACCGTCCGTTGGACCGGGGAATGTGTTCTCCGCCGTCATACGCAGCGGCGTTGTGCCGACGGTGAAGCTCACGGAGATATTCCGCCAGAACGAGGGCAGCCGCATAGTTACCAACGCCCATCTCATCAATAAGGGCGAGCACCCGAATCTCGGCGAGAACAAGGGCGACTTTTTCCGACTCAAGCGCCTGCAGGCGGGCAGCTCCGTCGACACGATAATAGAGCTATGCTCTGTGCGCCTGCCGACAAAGATGGGCATTCCCGCAAACGACATACAGGTGCTCACGCCGACGCGCAAGGGCGAGATGGGCACAAAAAACCTCAACCGCCGCCTGCAGGAGGTGCTCAACCCGCATGTCGAGGGGCGGCATGAAAAGCTTTTCGGCGATGTCACGTTCCGCGAGGGCGATAGGGTCATGCAGATAAAGAACAACTATGACATACTCTGGCGCAATGAGGACAGCAGCGCCGCCGGCAGCGGCATATATAACGGCGATATAGGGCGCATAATCGCCATAGATACCGACAGCGAAAATGTCACCGTCAATTTTGACGGGCGTATCGCCGTCTACCCGTTCGATTCGCTTCTTGAGCTTGAGCACGCATGGGCAATGACCGTGCACAAGTCACAGGGCAGCGAATACCGCGCCGTCATTCTCGCGCTCAGCTCGTCGTCGCAGATGCTCATGACGCGCGACGTGCTCTATACCGCCGTCACGCGCGCAAAAGAGATACTTATACTTGTCGGCGACGACCAGACGGCGTATCATATGATAGACAATTACCGCCAGTCGAAGCGCTATTCTGCGCTGCGCATACGCCTGCGCAAGCTATGCGGTGTCGAATGATGAAGCTCATCGACACGCTGCTCGACCTGCTCTATCCGCCGCGCTGCCCGTTCTGCCACCGCTTTCTTGACGGGAAAATGCGCGTGTGCGACCGCTGTGAACGCACTCTGCCGTATATGCCGGCGGGGAAGCTGGACAGGGCATTAAAAAACGTGAATGAGTGCTTTTCGGTGCTGCGCTATGAGGGCGATGTGCGCAAATCGCTGCACCGCTATAAATTCGGCGGTGTTGAGGCGTATGCCGCGTGCTATGCGCCGCTTCTTGCCGAGTGCATAGAGGACAACGCCATCTATGCCGACGCGGTGACGTGGACACCGCTGAGCGCCCGCCGTCTGCGCGAACGCGGATACGACCAGGCGCGGCTTTTGGCGGAGGGCGCGGCAGAATATATGGAAATCCCGTGCCTGCCGCTTCTGAAAAAATGCCGCCATAACACTGCTCAATCCACCACGAAAAGCGCCGAGGAGCGGCATAAAAACGTGCGTGGCGTGTATGAGTACGCCGGGACTGCGCCGCTCGACGGCATGACGGTGCTGCTGGTGGACGACATAGTCACCACCGGGGCGACGCTGGACGAATGCGCCGGTGTTCTGCGCCGTGCGGGCGCTGCAAAAATATTAGCATTGACGTTAGCGTGCACTATGGATTAAAATAGAGCGAATAAGCAACAGGAGAAGCTGCATGAATATATTTGAAAGAGACATAGCCATAGATATGGGGACCTCGTCCACGCTCATATTTGAGCAGGGAAAGGGCGTTGTCATGCGCGAGCCGACGGTTGTCGCCGTGGACAAGTTTTCCGGCAAGATACTCAAGGTCGGGCAGGACGCGCAGAAAATGCTCGGACGCACCCCGGCGAACATCGTGGCTATACGCCCGCTCAATGCCGGTGTCATATCCGACTATGAGATAACCGCGCAGATGCTGCGCGAGCTTATCAGCCGTATCACCTCGTTCAGCCTCTTTAAGCCCTGTATTCTCGCCTGCGTCCCCAGCAGCATAAACGGCGTGGAGGAGCGCGCGGTCATAGATGCCTGCATAGAGGCGGGCGCGCGCAAGGTCTATCTTCTGGAGACCGCCGTCGCCACGGCGCTCGGCGCGGGTGTTGATATTTCCAAGCCCGACGGGCACATGGTCATTGACATCGGCGGCGGCACGACCGAGATCGCAATTATCTCCGCCGGCGGCGTTGTGGAGTGCGAATCCATCAAGGTCGCGGGGGTAAGCTTTGACGAGGCGATTGTGCGCTTCATCCGCGAGCGGTACAATGTCCGCATTGACGTGAGCGCGGCGGAGGAGATCAAGCGCTCCATCGGCTGCATCATACAGCGCCCGGATGTCGGCATAGAGGAGGTCAAGGGGCAGAATCTCAAAAACGGTCTGCCCAAGACGGTGGAGATAAACTCCACGGAGCTTATCGAGGCATTTGTCGAGCCGATGAACCGCATTCTCGACTCTGTACACGCCGTTTTGGAGCGCACCCCGCCACAGCTAGTCGGTGACCTTGACAAAAACGGCATAATCATGTCCGGCGGCGGCAGCCTTATCTACGGCATTGACCGCCTTATCGAGCGCAGCACGAATATCCGCACCGTCGTTGTGGACGATGCCATATCCTGCGCCGCCTACGGCGCGGGCAAGATGCTGCTGCACCTTGAGGATATGCAGGACGGCATGATGAATTTTTACCGAAAGAGGCAGCTTAGAGGCTGACGCATAGACGCATAATACACCGAAAGGGGTCGAGCGCATGAAACTTAACAAACTCTTCAAGCAGCCGGAGCGGCGCAATACCTGCTCCGCCGTCATTGTTGCGGCGGGAAGCGCGCAGCGCATGGGCGCGGACAAGGTGATGATGGAGCTTGGCTGCATGCCGGTGCTCGCGCGCACTCTGCTTGCTTTCCAGAACTGTGCAGAGATTGATGAGATCATCGTTGTCACGCGCATGGAAAAGGTGGAGGAGATCGCCGCGCTGTGCAAAAAATACGGCGTGACGAAGGTCAGCAAGGTCATTCGCGGCGGCAAAACACGCATGGAATCCGCCCTTGCCGGCGTGTCCGAGGTCAGAAGCGATGCAAAGCTCATCGCCATACACGACGGGGCGCGCCCGTTCGTCACCGATGAGGTCATATGCCGCACGGTCGACGCTGCGGCGGCATATATGTCCGCCGTACCTGTCATACGCAGCACCGACACGCTCAAGGCTGTTGATGAAAACGGGCTTATCATCGGCTCTGTGAACAGGGAGAGCACCGTCCGCATCCAGACACCGCAGGTTTTCAATGCCGACCTTATAAAGGGCGCGCTCACCAAGGCGGTGCGCGACGGGCTTACGCTGACGGACGACTGCTCCGCCATCGAGATAATGGGCATAAAGACACACACCGTGGACGGCGACGAAGACAACATCAAGCTCACGACACCGCGCGATGTTCAGCTTGGTGAGCTTATTGTGAAAGCGAGGGGTGATTACAGTGAGGATCGGACACGGCTATGACGTGCACCGCCTTGTCGAGGGGCGCAGGCTCATACTCGGCGGGGTGGAAATACCGTATGAAAAGGGGCTGCTGGGTCATTCCGATGCCGATGTGCTGACGCACGCGCTCATGGATGCGCTGCTCGGTGCGGCGGCACTGGGGGACATCGGGCATCTTTTCCCCGATAGCGACGATGCGTTTTTGGGCGCGGACAGCATTGACCTGCTGCGCCGCGTGTGCGCAGTCATCGCGCAGCACGGCTATGCGGTGGGGAATATCGACTGCACCGTGCTTGCCCAGCGCCCGAAGCTTGCCCCGCATATCCCCCAAATGCGCAGCCGCCTCGCGGAGGCGATGGGCATAGATATTTCCCGCGTAAGCGTGAAAGCGACGACGGAGGAGGGACTCGGCTTCACCGGCGAGGGGCTCGGCATTGCATCGCACGCCGTTGCGCTGCTGGAATGAGCGCAATAACACTTGCCGCACGGGCGGCATAAGATGTACTGCATCTGTGCCGACGGATATAATAATATTGGTTTATGGATCTGCGGAGCACACGGCTGCCCCGCAGATTTTTTGCTTTGTTTTGTATAGTATGAGATGGGGTTTTGAGCATGACACAGTATCTGATTATGTGCAGATCGCTGACCTACGCACAGCGCGCACAGAAGCAGCTTGAAAGCCTCGGCATAACCGCGAACGTCGTGAAAGCGCCGCAGGGGCTGAACACAAGCGGCTGCGGCTATGCCGTGAGCGTGTACCGCCGCGCGGACGAGGCAATAAACTACCTTTACGCCAAAAACATGATAAACGGCAAGATATTCAGGCGTACGGAGCGCGGCGAATATACAGAGGTGAGAGCATGATATATCTTGACAGTGCGGCAACAAGCCTGATAAAGCCCGCCTGCGTCGAGCGCGCAGTCCTCACCGCCATGCGAACAATGGCGAGCCCCGGAAGAGGCGGTCATATGCCTGCGCTGCGCGCGGCGGAGGAGGTATATGCCGCGCGCGAGGCGGCGGCGGAGCTGTTCAACATGGAGGACGGCACAGGTGTCGTGTTCACCGCCAATGCCACCCACGCGCTCAATATCGCCATTGCTTCGCGCGCAAAGCGGGGGATGCGCGTGGTGATAAGCGGGTTTGAGCATAATTCCGTCACGCGCCCGCTTGCCTCGCTCGGCGCGGATATACGCGCGGCGGGCACGCGGCTTTTTGACACGGCGGATACGCTGACGGATTTTGAAGCGAAGATAAAGGAGGCGGAGCTTGTGGTGTGCACGCACGTGTCCAATGCCTTCGGCTATGTCCTGCCCGTGTACGGGATAGGGGCGCTCTGCCGCGCGCGGGGCGTGCCGTTCATCGTGGATGCGTCGCAGTCGGCAGGGGTGCTGGATGTGGACTTTCGGCAGCTCGGCGCGGACTTCGTCGCCATGCCGGGGCACAAGGCACTTCTCGGACCGCAGGGAACGGGTATGCTGCTCTGCAGCGGCGATGCCGCGCCGCTGCTGCACGGCGGCTCCGGCTCGGACAGCATTGAGCAGCATATGCCCGCCTATCTGCCCGACAGGCTGGAGGCGGGGACGCATAACGTCTGCGGCATCGCGGGGCTGCGCGCGGGAATGGAATATATAAAGGCGTGCGGGCGGGAGAATATCCGCCGTCATGAGGCGCGGCTGCTGCGCCGTATGCGCGCCGCGCTCGACGGGACGGACGGGTTGGCGCTGTTTTGCGGAGAGTCGCAAAGCGGCGTACTGTCCGTGCGCGCGGCAAGAACGGACTGCGAAACGCTGGCAGCCGCGCTGTCGGCGCGGGGCGTTTGCGTGCGGGCAGGGCTGCACTGCGCGCCGCGCGCACACATGAGCGCGGGAACGCTGAAAACGGGGACGGTGCGCTTCAGCTTTTCTCCGTTCGTCACGGAGGGGCAGGTCGACACAGCGGCGGAAATATTAAAAGATATTTTACTTTCTGACGGCAATTAAACCTGTTGCCTTTTTCGGCGCTTTGGATTATAATTACTTGATAAGAATAATTATTAAGGAAGACCACGCATGGAAACAATCACCGGCGCTGTTGAGAAGGCGGCGAAATATTTATCTACCATCGGCTGGAACGATTTTTTGGATATTATTATCGTCGCCTATCTGCTCTACAAATGCATATGGTTCGTCAGGAGGACAAACTCCTATAACCTCGCCAAGGGTATAGTGCTCATCGTCGCGGCGTTTCTGCTCAGTGAGGCGTTCGGGCTGACAATGATCAATTACCTCTTGCGCAAGGCGTTTGAGCTGGGGCTTATCGCGCTGGTGATTCTTTTCCAGCCGGAGCTTCGCCGTCTGCTGGAGCGCATGGGCAGCACGCTGTCCAAGGGCAGGGTGTCCGGCAGCACGGTGATGGAGGCGGCGATCGCGCAGACGGTGCAGGCGTGCAGCGATATGTCCGCCACGCGCACCGGCGCGCTGATCGTTTTTGAGCGCAGCGTCAACCTCACGCACATAATGAGCACTGGCACGGTCATCAACTCCGATGTGTCTGCCGAGCTTTTGAAGAACATATTTTTCAACAAGGCGCCTCTGCATGACGGCGCGGTGATCATCCGCGACGCGAAGATCGCGGCGGCGGGCTGCGTCCTGCCGCTGACGCAGTTGACGAATCTGAGCAAGGATCTCGGTATGCGCCATCGCGCGGGCATCGGCATGAGCGAAAATTCCGATGCGGTCGTTGTGATAGTGTCGGAGGAGAGCGGCGCGGTGTCCGTGGCAATAGACGGGATGCTAAAGCGCCACCTCACGCCGGAGCGGCTGGATGCCGTGCTCCATGCGGAGCTTATCCGCGACGAGGAGGACAGCCGAGGCGGTTTCCTGAACCATTTGAAGAAGCATTTCAACATCAACACTGCCAAGAAAAATGAGGAAAACAAGCACGATGAAAAAGCTATATGACAGCCGCGCGTTCTGGATGATCGTGTCGCTGCTCGCTTCGCTTGGAATATGGGTGTTCGTCACGAACATGGAGAACGATGAATTTACGCAGACTTTCCGCAGCGTGGAGGTGACGCTCGTGGGGGAGGACACCCTGCGCGAGAGCAAGAATATGGTCATCACCGACCTTGACACCTCCACCGTCACCGTCACGATAAAGGGTCCGCGCCGCATCGTCGCGGGGCTGGATCAGTCCGACATCAAGGCATGCGTGGACGTGTCGAAGCTGT
This sequence comes from Butyricicoccaceae bacterium, assembly GCA_963629655.1. GTDB lineage: Bacteria > Bacillota > Clostridia > Oscillospirales > Oscillospiraceae > Limivicinus. Next base: position 9,935 of record CAVGKI010000042.1, read on the forward strand.
CCCGCTCGGCGTATATGACGCAGCAGTATTATATCTCCTACCCGGAGGGTACGGACACGACAAACATCAACGATGCATCGAGAAGCCCGAGCACAGTCAGCTTCATGGTCTCACCCCTGAACACCAAGACCGTGCAGGTGCGCGGCAGCTTTGACGGCTCGCTTGCCGAGGGCTACACCGCAGAAACGCCGATTTTTGAACCGTCAACCATCACCGTCTCCGGCGCGGACGCGTATCTCAAGAATGTGTCCTATGCGTGGGTTACGTTCGGCAAGGAAAATGTGGACAGCACATATAAGGTCGAAACGGGCTTCACGCTCATGGACGAGAACGGGGAGGAGTGCTCCACCGTGGGGCTGACATGCTCGGAGGATGTCGTCACGGCGACGCTGCCGCTGCTGCTGGTGAAGGAGGTTCCGCTGACGGTGGACGTGATAGAGGGCGCGGGCGCGACAAAGGCGAACGCCAAGATAAAGGTCGAGCCGGACAGCGTTACCCTTGCGGGCGATTCCGCGATTCTCACCGGCATGAATAAAATAGTGCTCGACACCATCGACCTCAGCGATTTTGAAAAGACCTTCAGCCAGACCTATACCATCCCCCTTGACAACGAAATGACCAATCTCACCGGCGTGACCGAGGCAAAGGTCACCATTGAGATAGTTGGGCTGGAAACGCGCACGTTCAAGGTCAAGAACATCTCCTGCACAAACGTCACGGACGGCTACGAGGCGGAAATCATCTCCGAAAGCATTGATGTTGTGATACGCGGCACGGCGGAGCAGCTTGATCAGCTCAAGGGCGATAATATCCGCGCCGTCGCCGATTTGACGGATTATAAGGAATCCACAGGGCAGTTTATGCCGAATGTGAAGATCGTCGTTGACGGCTTCACCGATGTCGGCGCGATAGGGCAGAACACGATCTCCATCGAGATAAGGAAGGTTCAGCAATGACAAACGAGGGTATAGTAACAAAGCTTTTGCCCAACGGCATGGCGGAGGTCGCGGTCGAGCGGCAGACCGCCTGCGGCGGAAGCTGCTCAAGCTGCGAGGGCTGTATGTATGAGCGCGAAATGCGCACGGCGGCAAAAAATCTCGTGAATGCCAAGCCCGGTCAGCGCGTCGTGATAGAGAGCCGCACATCGCTTGTTTTCAACGCGGCGCTGCTGGTGTATGTGATGCCGCTGGTGCTGTTCATCGCGGTATACGCCGCTGCGGCGGCGCTCAGCGCGGCGGAGGGCGTGTGCATTCTCGTCAGCTTCGTCTCGCTGCTCGTCAGCGGCTTTATCCTCATCATGACCCAGCGCAAAAAGAAAAACAAATCCATTGACTTTAATATAATTGAGATATGCGAGGGTGTGCAGGATGATTAAAAGCATGACCGGCTACGGCAGCGCAAAGGGACAGGCGGCGGGGCTCAACATCTCCGTTGAGCTTAAAAGCGTAAACAACCGATACCTTGATACCTCTGTGCGCCTGCCGCGCAGCTTCCTCTTCGCGGAGGATGCCGTGAAATCCGCAGTGCAGTCGCACATCAGCCGCGGTAAGGTGGACGTATTCGTTACTGTGGACGCATCCTCGGCGGGTGATGTCACTGTCAGAATAAACGAGCCGCTTTTGAAGGGCTATATCGATGCCGTGCGCCACATTTCCGAGGAATATTCGCTCCCGGACGAGCTTACCGCGCTCGATGTCAGCCGGCTTCCCGATGTGCTGAGCGTGGAAAAAAAAGACCTCGACGCGGAGGAGATATCCGCCGCCGTCACACGCATCACCGAGCAGGCACTTGCCGACTTTGACGCGATGCGCCTGCGCGAGGGCGAAAAGCTCCGTGACGATGTGCTGGGCAGACTCAAGACGATAGATGCGCTCGTCACGACTGTCGAGCGCGAAGCGCCCAAGACCGTGGCGGATTACCGCGCGCGGCTGGAGCAGAAAATGCGGGAAGTGCTCGACACGGCGGGGATAGACGAGAGCCGCATACTCGCCGAGGCGGCGATTTTTGCCGACCATATCGCCGTCGATGAGGAGACCGTCAGACTGCGCAGCCATATGTCACAGTTGACAGGCATGATAAACGGCAGCTCGCCCACGGGAAGAAAAATAGACTTCCTCATTCAGGAATTTAACCGCGAAGCAAACACCATCGGCTCCAAGTGCCAAAGCTCGGACATTGCCCACGTCGTTGTGGATCTCAAGTCCGAGATAGAAAAGATACGCGAGCAGATACAGAACATCGAATGAGAGAATGCCGATGAAGCTTGTAAATATAGGATTTGGAAATCTCGTCTCGACTGCGCGTATAATTTCCATCGTCAGCCCGGAGTCCGCCCCGATAAAACGCATGATACAGGACGTGCGAGAGCGCGGACTGCTGATAGATGCCTCGTTCGGGCGCAGCACAAGGGCTGTGATAGTGATGGACAGCGGGAACGTCATACTCTCCGCGCTGCCGCCGGAAACGCTGGCAGCAAGGATTGAGGATACAAATGCTGTTGAGGAGGATATAGGAAATGAATGAAAGAGGGAAGCTTATCGTCATTTCGGGACCGTCCGGCGCGGGCAAAAGCACGGTCGTGTTCAAGGCGATAGAGGCGAGGAGCAATGTGTGCTTTTCCACGTCGGTGACAACGCGCAAGCCGCGCCCCGGCGAGGTGGACGGCAAGGAATATTTTTTTGTTGATCTTGACCGCTTCAAAGAGATGGTCGAGAACGATGAGCTCTTGGAGTATGCCGAATACGTCGCCAACAGCTACGGCACGCCGCGCTCGTATGTTGAGCAGAAGCTTTCCGACGGCGTGGACGTTATCCTTGACATTGAGGTGCAGGGTGCGCGCCAGGTCAACGAGAAGCTGCCGGATGCCGTCAAGGTGTTCATCATCCCGCCGTCGATGGATGAGCTCAAGCGCCGTCTTGAGGCTCGCGGGACGGACACCGCGCGCGCGATAGAGGCGCGCCTAATCCGCGCCCGGCAGGAGTATAAGGAAGCCGATTTTTATGATTATATCATCATCAATGACGATGCCGACAAGGCGGCGGACGAGCTTTCCGCCATCATGACCGCCGAGCGCTGCCGCGCTGCAGGGCGCGAGCAGCTTTTGACAAACCCCGCTTGATTCTGTATAATACTATAACAATTTATTTCTGCCTGCGGCAGAAGAATGGAGAATGATTACCATGATGCTTTATCCCCCCGTTGCAGAGCTTGTTGACAAAATAGGCAGCCGTTATCAGCTTGTCAACCTCGTCGCAAGACGCGCGCGTCAAATATCCGCCAAGGCCGAGGAGGAGCAGATCCCCCTTGAAAAGAAGCCTGTCTCAGCCGCCATTGACGAGGTATACACCGGCAAGCTCACAATAAAGTGATTATAAGCAATACCGCGCAATATGCCTGCCGCATTATGCGGTATTGCCAATAAGCGGGGACCTCGCCCCGCTTATATTTTTCCGCATAGAGAAGGTGAGCGACCGCAGTGACCGGTAGATTTGCAAAAATTGCGGTTTCCGCCGCTACATATTGGATCGACCGACCGTATGACTATCTCATCCCGGAGGAGCTGAGCGAGCGCGTCCGTCCCGGCGTGCGGGTGTTTGTGCCTTTTGGCAGCGGCAACCGCCGCAGCGAGGGCATCGTCCTCGCCGTGACGGAGCGCAGCGACTATGAAAAGCTAAAGCCAATAATCGCCGTGACGGACGATGCCCCCGTGCTGAGCGCGGACATGATAAAGCTCGCGCTTTTCATGCGTGAACGGTTTTTCTGCACGGTGTATTCCGCCGCGCGCGCGATGCTTCCCGCAGGGCTGTGGTTCGACGACGACGGGAAGCGCCGCGTGCAGGACAAGACGGTCGAAATGTCGCGATTGTGCGTCCCTGCTGCCGACGCTGCGGCAGCCGCCGAGGCAAAGCGCCGCCGCTCCCCGCAGCAGGCGGC
>CAVGKI010000043.1:0-13806 GCA_963629655.1 Butyricicoccaceae bacterium
TTGTCGAGGAGTCGCAGGGCATGTTGTTGGTTATAAGGCATGCGCCGATCTGCGGGTAATCGTCGTTTATCGCAACACCGGCGGCGTTGGCGCTCAGGCGGCAGGAGTCTGCCGGCAGGCCGACGTTTTCCATAATGTCCATGTAAAACGGCGCAAGATTCTGATCCATATATGTGCCGAGCAGCCCCTGCAGCACCTCAAGCGGCAGCGCCTTGAGCTTCGGAAAGCCTGCAACTATCTCCGGGCACATCGTCTGCTCAAGCATGACGAATTTATCGGCGTACTTCGTGTCACCGAAGCGGCGGTCGCCCTTCATGCTGTCGGCTATCATGCCGGTCGCGCCTTTCATAATGGCGTGCATCTGCGTATGGGAGGCTCTCAGCGCCGGACCGCGCATACCCGCCATTGAGCGGTCTATCATATGCAGAGTGCCCATATACGCGCCAAACCAACGGTACTCCAAAAGCCCTTTGACGATACGCACGGGCGATTTTGTGACGAACCCCGCCAGTATACCGAGGTTGACAGCCCACTGGGTGTAATCATAGAACGTGTCTTTCAGTCCGCGCCACTCCCGGTGCTTTGCGATGCCGCTTCCCTTGTAAAAGCGTTTTGCCTCGTTAGCCATCACATTTTACCTCCCTGGCTCTTCTTTATCTCAATGCTCTCGACAAATGCCTGAAAGCGCGTGCGCAGTTGACCTGCCGATGCCATTGTGTACTCTTTTTCAACGCCGATGCAGGGAATGCCCTCTATCTCGTTCATGTCGTGCACGCCCATGACGCGCTCATAGCTCCAAAACTCGCAGAATTTCATCTGAAGATACAGAATACCGTCGGCGTTATAGTCGCGCACAAGGTCTTTGAGGTATTGCCGGCGCTGAAGCTGTTTTTCCTTGTTCATGAAGCGCGGGCATTCGCTGGTGGAGAGGTAGTGGCGCGCGACGGCAGCAAGCGCGCTCTCGCCGTCGTGTATCTCAATCGGCTCTCTTCCGGGCAGCGAGCCGTAGCAGTACCTGTCAGCCGCGACATATGCGCCGCAGTCCTCCAAAAGCTTCGTGAACGCCGGATCGTCGACCTCAGAGCCCGTAACGACAAGACGCGCACGGTAAGCGGGGCTCGGATCAACCTCGCGTGCCTCTATCTCCCGAAGTGTTGCTTCAAGCTTGTCCTTTATCAGATACTGCGGGCAGCACTCCGAAACGAGCTGGATAGCATGGAACTCATAGCCCGTTACGGGCGGATTGCACAGCCTTCTCAGCTCTCCGATTTTGCTGACAATGCGGCAAATTTCGTTGTGCTCCGCTATCGCCCTCCGAATCGCCTCATCGGAAGTATCAATACCGTAAACTCTTTCGAGCGGTTCGAGTATGTATCGGCGGAGCTGAGCCTCGTAATGCTCATAGGCAGCTTTTGTTGTTACAAACGGCACGTCCATCATGCTCATGAAAAAATTCGGGTTCTGCTCTTTGACAAGACCCATGATGTCAAAATATTCGTGCGCACGATGCATCATCTGGCAAGTCTCGGACGAGAACATAGCCGACAGAAAGTTGTAGCCGCCCTCCAGACTGCGTTCAAGAATGCTGCGCGTGAACGGGCAGGTCTTGTTGGTCATATAATATGTGCCGAGATCCGTGTTTGTTGTCCCCGGAGCGCGCAGGCGCACCGAGAAGCAGCCGCCGAGATTGAGCAGCACCTCAGGGACGAAATAGCAGGTATAGCCCAGCGCCTTTCTGCCCTCGTCAGAAGCCTGCTTTACAAGCTCATTATTTGCCTCCCGAAGCAGACCTTCAAAATATATCAGGTGCTCTAAGTCTTTCATTTTCTTCTCCTCTTTTTATATCTTATTTTTATAGAACACTTTGATTCCCTCTGGCAAAAATTGCGTCAGACCTTTTTCCGAGCTTCCGGCAGTGACAGTATAATATCGCATATCCTGTCCGTCGCGTCGGGGACGGCGAGGGAGCGCATCGCCGCGCTCATGGCTTCGAGCGCTTCCTTATCGTCAAGCAGCGCGCGCACGGTGTTAAGAAGCGACTGCGCGTCAAACTCACCCTCAAGCAGCACCTTCGCGCCGCCCGCCCTTTCGAGGACGCGGGCGTTTTTCTCCTGATGATTGTTCGTCACGTTCGGCGAGGGCACGATTATGACGGGCTTGCCCATATAAGCAAGCTCCGACAGCGTGGACGCGCCCGCGCGGCAGAGTATGAGATCCGCCGCCGCCATCACGCGCGGCATATCGTAGATATATTTTCTCACGTCCGCGCCGAGTTTTGCAAAGTCCGGCGCAGCCTCCTCCAGCTTCTTCATAAAGCCGTCAAAGTACATTGACCCGGCGGAATGTATAAGGCGGAACTCCCGCCGCGCGCCGAGCAGAGTTATAAGCTCCCCCATGACGCGGTTCATGTGCGCCGCGCCCAGCGAGCCCCACACGGAGACGACGAGAGGCTCGTCCGGGTCGAGCCCCAGCTCCTTCTTCGCCAGCGCCTTGCTGTATGCGGCAAACTCCCCGCGCACGGGAGTCCCCGTGACCTCGACCTTCTCCGGGTGATGGTACGCTTCCCTGCTGTCGGCAAAGCCGACCATCACGCGGTCAACGCGCTCGGCAAGGAGCTTTGTCGTAAGCCCGGGGACGGCGTTGCTCTCGTGCACCGCCGTGGGTATGCCCAGCTCATGCGCCGCAGTGAGCACGGGGTAGCACACATACCCGCCCGTGCCGACGACAATGTCGGGCTTGAACGCGCGCAGAATGCGCTTTGCATCGCGCGTGGAGACGGCAACATTCTTCAGCGTGTCAATGTTATGCCGCAGCGCCTCAAGGCTGTGCTCGCGGCTGATGTTTGTTATTTTCAGCGCCTCTATCTTATATCCCTCGCGCGGCACAAGCTCCATCTCCATCTTGCCCTCCGCACCGATGAACAGTATATCGCAGTCGGGCATAAGCTCGCGCAGACGTCCGGCGACAGCGAGCGCGGGGTTGATGTGTCCGGCAGTGCCGCCGCAGGTAAGCACAAATCTCATATATTCTGCATCCTTTCTAGTGATTGGCAGTGACCGCGTCGCGCGACGCGCCGAGGATAATCCCCATTTCAAAAAGCTCTATCAGCAGCGCCGTGCCGCCGTAGCTGAAAAACGGCAGGGATATTCCCGTGCACGGGATAAGGTTGGTGACGACGGCGACGTTGAGAAAAACTTGTATCGCAAGGAGCGTCGTTATCCCCGCGCAGACGAGGAAGCCGAACCTGTCCGGCAGGTGCAGGGCAATCCAGTACCCGCGCAGTATGAGCAGCGCGAACAGCACAAGGATAAGCGCCGCGCCGATAAAGCCCAGCTCCTCGCACACGACGGAGAAGATGAAGTCGTTATGCTCCTCCGGCAGATAGAGAAACTTCTGCCGGCTGCCGCCGAGTCCAAGACCGCTCAACCCGCCGGAGCCGATGGAATAGAGCGACTGCACAATCTGATACCCCTCGTCGGAGGAGCTGGAAAACGGGTCGCGCCATGTGTTTATGCGGCTGGACGCATAGGGAAAGAACGTCAGCAGCACGGCAATGCCCGCACCCACCGCGCCAAACGCGGCAATAAACCACCCAATCTTCACCCCGCCGAGAAACAGCATCGCCGCGCCGACGGCAATAATAATGACAGACGCGGAAAAGTGCGGCTCTAACACGAGCAGCCCAACAATGGCAAGCAGTATCGCCCCAAAGGGCAGTATGCCGTATCTGAACGTGCCCATGCGTCCGCGCAGGCGGCAGATGAGCGCGGCGAAAGATATTATCACCGCGAGCTTTGCAAGCTCCGACGGCTGCACCGTCAGCCCGCCGACACCGAGCCAGCGCCGCGCGCCGTTCGCCCTCACGCCGATAAACGGCACGAGAAGCAGCAGCACGAGCACCGCGCCGAGAAAGTGGAACGCATAGCGCCTATACAGCCCCATGGGAATGCGCGAGGCGAGAAGCATCGCCGCCGCGCCGAGCAGCGCAAACAAAAGCTGCCGCACGAAATAATACACCGCGTTGCCGCCGGTGATATTGCCGGGGTCATAGTAGGCGCGGGCATAGCTCGACGAGAGGACCATCACGACCCCCATCGTCAAAAGCAGTATCACAAGAACGAAAAAAGATGTGTCAAAGCCACGGCGGCGCTTCTTCTCCGCGACAGCGGAAAAGCCGGCGAGGCGGGCGCTTTCATAACGCATCTTCCCACCTCCCCGACTTGTTGTCATATAGCCTTAGAGCGGATAACGGTGAAACACCCCAATAAATGATATGACTGCAAAGGTCAGAGATATGCCGGAAAAAAGAACAAAAAGTTCTTTCTCTTTCCACTTCTTTCCCGTCCATCCGCCCATTTCGAGGTGATGGTGCAGCGGCGCCATTTTGAAAACGCGCTTGCCGTGCGTAAGCTTGAAATAGCTGACCTGAATAATGTCGGAGAGTGTCTCAAGTATATAGATTATGCCGAGCGTGACAAGGATGAGCGGCATGTCATACGCAAATGCCAGCGCCGCGACAGCGCCGCCGAGGAAGAGCGAGCCGGTGTCGCCCATGAACACCTTCGCCGGGTTGAAGTTATACACAAGAAAGCCCATCAGCCCGCCGACCATGCCGGAGGCGAAAATGCCGAGCTCAAGATAATTCTCGCCCCAGAGTATGGACACCGCGACGAAGAAAACGAACACGGGTATGCTCGTCCCGGCGGCAAGCCCGTCAATGCCGTCGGTAATATTCACGGCGTTGACCGTGCCGACGATGACAAACGCAGCAAAGATGAAATACAGCCATTCCGGCATATAAACCGTCACGTTGAAAAACGGGATATAGAGGTCAGAGGTGACAAAGCCGATCTCGCGCATCAAGAGCACGAACACCAGCGCCGCCGCAAGCTGCAAAAGAAACTTCATCTTTGGCGTCAAACCGAGGTTCTGCTTTTTTTTCAGCTTCTCCCAGTCGTCGAGAAAGCCGATAGCGCCGAACACCAGCGCGAACAGCAGCACGAAGATATGCACAAGATCCCCGTGGAGCACCCCGTCGAACCCGACGGTCAAACACACGAACATGACCGCCGTGATGAACATCACGCCGCCCATGGTGGGCGTGCCGGTTTTGGACATGTGCCATGTAGGACCGTTGGATTTTATCTCCTGTCCCGCCTTCTGCCGTCTGAGCCACGGAATATAATACTTGCCGAACGCCGTGGAAAACAGGAACGCCAGAACAAACGCGGTTATCAACTTTATCGTCATGGTGTTACTCCCAAGCTGTTAAAATACGGAGCGCAGCTGCTCATGCGCGGTGCTTTCTCTGCTCCAGCCAGTCCGCCACGATTTCACGCTCGTCCATGTGGCGCTTCTCGTGCCCTATGATTTGGTAATCCTCGTGACCTTTGCCGGCAAGTAATATTACATCACCGGGGCGGGCGTTGTCAATAGCCCAGTGTATTGCCTCCACCCTGTCGCAGATAACTTTCCTGGGTGTGCGCTTGTTTTTCATGCCCTCGGTTATCTCGCGGATTATCTCTTCCGGGTCCTCCGTGCGGGGGTTGTCGCTCGTGACGATGACAAAATCGGCATTGTCCGCCGCTATCGCGCCCATTATCGGGCGCTTGAGCTTATCCCTGTCGCCGCCGCAGCCGAAAAGGCACACGAGCCGCCCCGCCGTCACCGGGCGCAGCGTCTTCAGCACCGTCTCCAGCGCGCCGGGCTTATGGGAATAGTCGATGATGATGTTATAATCCCCGTCCGTCGGCACGAGCTCCACCCTGCCCTTGACGCCCTTGGCGGTGGTCATCGCGTCGCAGCAGTCGGCAAGGCTCATGCCCAGCGTCAAGCCCACGGCTATCGCGCCCAGCGCGTTATGCACGGAGAATATGCCGGGTATGGCGAGCCTTGTCAGGGCAAGCTCATCCTTATACACCGCCGCAAAGCGAACGCCGGCGGCGCTCATGCGTATATCCTTGGCGGTGAGCTCCGCCTCGTTCGTCTCGGCGGAGAAGGTGAGCGTGCGGCACTGCGCGCCCTCAAGCATGAACGGTGTCCACTTATCGTCGGCATTGAAGCAGCCGACGGTGCACTGGCTGAACAGGCGGCGCTTTGCCGCGGCGTACTCCTCCATCGTTCCGTGCAGGTCAAGGTGATCCTGCGAGAGGTTCGTAAACTCGCCCACGTCAAAGTGTATGCCCGCCACGCGCTCCAGCGCGAGCGCATGGGACGACACCTCCATCACGACATGAGTGCAGCCCGCATCCGCCATCGCGGCGAAAAGCTTGTTGAGCTCGTAGCTCTCGGGCGTGGTGTGCTCGGAATGGACAAGCTCATCGCCTATCATGTTGCCGTTCGTGCCGATGAGCCCGACCTTTGCGCCGAGCTTTGTCTCGAGCATATGCTTGATGAGATAGGACGAGGTGGTCTTGCCGCTCGTGCCCGTGATGCCGATGAGCGTCATTTTCTTCGCGGGATTGCCGAAAAGCTCACGGCTGGCAAGAGCAAGACCGAGGCGGCAGTCGGCAATACGCACATACGGCGTGCCGTCCGTCGGCGCGTCCTCGCACAGCACGGCAGCCGCGCCGCGCTCCACCGCCTTGGGTATGAACCTATGCCCATCGACCTCAAAGCCCTTTATCGCGACAAAGAGGTCGCCGGGGCGCGTCACGCGCGAGTCGTAGCTTATGCCGCTTATCTCCGTGTCCGGCGGGGCGGTGCACTCAAGTATCTCTAAATTCTTCAAAAGTTCTTGCAGCTTCATATCGTAAACTCCCATATGTGAATTGCCGGAGGCTAATACCTGCCGAGCATTGATTCGTCGCTGTTTATAAGGCTGACCTCTACCGTCGTGCCGTGCGGGGCAAGCGTGCCGGGGCTTATGCTCTGGGCGCTGACCGTCTGGCGCGCGGCATCGGTGACGGGGCTGGAGGTGGTGATATATATCCCGTAGTATGACAGTGTGTCGCGCGCGTCGGCGTAGCTCATGCCGCCCAGCTGCGGCACGGTTTCAAGCTCCTGCGACGGCTGCGCGCCGAGATAGAGGATTATCTGACTGCCCGCCGCGAGTGAGCAGCCCGACAGCGGCAGCTGGTCGGTGACGGTGTCGCCGTCGCCTATCGTGCGGTATTCAAGCCCCGCGTCCCGCACGGCGCTCACCGCCCTGTCAAGCGGCATATCCAGCACGAGCGGCATCACCGCGTCCGCATTCTCTTCAAGCGTTTCGGGCTTCACGCCCATATACGGCAGTATGTCCGCGAACATGCGCCCCACGACGGGCGCTGCCATCTGCCCGCCGCTGATATACACGCCGGACTTATTCGACGGCGTGTCGAGAAACACGAGCAGCGCAATCTTCGGCTCGTCAGCCGGGGCAAAGCCCACAAACGAGACGATGTATTCCTTCTGTCCGGTCTTTGCCTCAAGGCTGACCTTCTCGCTCGTGCCCGTCTTGCCGCCTATCCTGTACCCGCTGACGGCGGCGTTGCGCCCCGTGCCGTCCGTCGGGTCGCCGACGACCTTTTCCAATATCTCTCGGAGCTGTGCGCTCGTCTGCTCGCTTATGACCTGACGGACGGTCTTGGGCGTGTGGCGGAATGCGTCCGTGCCGTCGGGGTTGAGCATACTCTCCACCACATACGGCTGCATGAGCCGCCCGCCGTTGACGCACGCGCTCACCGCCGTGATGAGCTGCAATGGCGTTATCGTGAACGTTTGCCCGAACGACGCCGCCGCAAGCTGCGACAAATTTTTCTCCGAGCAGAAGGTGTTTTGACTCCACCAGATGCTGCCGCTCTCCCCGGCAAGGTCAATGCCGGTCGTTGCGGTAAGGCTTGCGTCCTTGTCCTCCGTCAGCTCCAAGAAGCCGAAGCCCTCGCAGTAATCATAAAACGTCTCCGCGCCGACGCGCTGCCCGATGTTCACAAATGCAACGTTGCACGAATGCTGCACCGCCTGCGTGAGCGTCTGTGAGCCGTGCCCGCCGTATTTCCAGCAGCGTATGGGGCTCGTGCGCCCGACAACATTGACCGTGCCGGGGCAGTAAAAGCTGTCGGCAAGGCTTGCCCTGCCCTCCTCCAGTGCCATTGCAAGCGTGATTATCTTGAACGTTGACCCCGGCTCATACGTGTCCGAGAGCGCCTTGTTGCGCCACTGGCGCGCCTGCGCCTCGGCAAGGAGGGTCTTTGCCTCCTCCTCGGTCGCGGCAAGGTCGATATGCGCCTGCGCCGTGTCGCTCACGGCGAGGAAGTTGTTAAGGTCGTACCCGTCAAGCGATGCCATGGCGAGTATCGCCCCGGTGTTGACATCCATGGCGATCGCGCCCGCGCCGTTTTGTATGTCGTAATCCTCCACCGCCTGTTTTAGGTGCTTTTCGACGTAATACTGTATGGTGGAGTCTATGGTCGTGACGATGTCAAAGCCGTCCTCCCCGGGGGAATATTCCTCAAAGCGTGAGAAAAGCAGCTCCGCCCCGTAGGCGTTCGTGGCGCGCACCGTTCTGCCCGCCGTTCCGGCGAGTGCGGAGTTATACTGCGCCTCTATCCCCTCCAGCCCGTAGTTGTCCGTTCCGACAAAGCCGATGAGGTGGCACGCGAGGGAGGAGTTGGGGTAATAGCGCTTCGTGTCCGTTTCCAGCCGCACGCCGCGCAGCCCATGCTCTGTCTTAAAGCGGCGGACGGCATCCGCCGTCTCGCTCTCGACCTTGCGCGCAACGGTGACATACCACGAGCCTGTCTCGTTCGCCTTTTTCAGTATATCATCCCGGTCAAGCCCCAGTATCTCCGCAAGCCCGTCCGCGATAAGCGCCTTATCCTCGCCGTACATCTCTATCTCCGCCGGGCTGAGATATACATTGTCCACAGACGCGCTGACGGCGAGGGGATTCATGTTCCTGTCGTATATTATCCCGCGTGCCGCCGAGGTCGGCGCTTCGCGCAGCTGCTGGCGTATGGCAAGCTGCTCATAATAGCTGTGGTCAATTATCTGCAGCTTGAACAGACGCGCCAAAAGCAGCGAAAATGCAGCTATGCCGCACACCGCCATCAAAAGCAGCGTGCGGCGGAGCATTTGCCTGTTCGGTTTGCATCGGCGATCCGTACCGGTAAGCTTTTCTGACATGGCATTTCCCCGCATTCATTCGATATTCACATCAAATCATATTCTGCGGCTTATCCGGCTATGTCTATATACTCAGTTATGTCTATATACTCTATCTGCTCCGGGGTGCAGCGGCGCATCCCCAGCTTCTCAACGGCATAGCGCTCGACCTCGTCGATGCTGACGCGCTGCTCATACTGTGCCAAGAGCATGGCGCTCTCCTCGCGCAGCTCCTTTGTCTCCGCCGTGAGGCGCAGAGCGGTGTCGTTGAGCGCGGCAAGCCGTATCGCGGCGAGCAGCGACAGCACCAGCAGCACTGCCGAAAAGCTGAACACCACGACGGCGAAAAGCGCGGCGGAAACTCTCTTCATCCGTCCACCCTCTCCGCGACGCGAAGCTTGGCGCTGCGGGAGCGCGGATTTCTCTCTATCTCGTCCTCGCTCGGCAATATGGGCTTGCGGCAGACACTTTTGAGGGTCTTTTTGAAGCCGCAAGTACATATTGGAGCCTCTCTTGGGCAGGTGCAGCCGTTTTCTCTTGCCGCGATACCTGATTTCACGATTCTGTCCTCAAGAGAGTGGAAGCTTATCACACATAATCTGCCGCCGACCTTGAGCTTGTCGGGGGCGGTGTCCATGAGCGCGGCAATTGCGCCGAGCTCGTCATTGACGGCGATGCGTATCGCCTGAAAGCAGCGCTTTGCCGGGTGCTGCTTTTCGCGCAGAGCCGAGGCGGGCAGCGCGCCCTTTATTATATCCACCAGCTCAAACGTGGTCTGTATCGGCTTTTTTTCGCGCCGCGCATCTATCGCGGCGCTGATGCGCCGGGCGTAGCGCTCCTCCCCGTAATCCCAGAAGATGCGGTTGAGCCGCTCGACCGACCATTCGTTGACGATGCCGTACGCCGTTACCGGCGCGCTTTGATCCATGCGCATATCGAGCGGCGCGTCGTTCATATAGGAAAAGCCGCGCTCCGCCTCGTCAAGCTGCGGCGAGGACACGCCAAGGTCAAAGAGCATGCCGTCCGCCGCGTCAATGCCGAGTGTATCGAGTATCTCTGCCGTGTCGGAAAAATTGCCGTGCACGAGCGTAATCTTATCGCCAAAGCAGCTCAGGCGCGCGCCTGCGCGCTCTATCGCGGTCACGTCGCGGTCAATGCCGATGAGGTGTCCCGTCGTGAGGCGCTTTGCAATTTCATACGAATGCCCGCCAAGACCGAGCGTCCCGTCAACATATATGCCGTCGGGCTTGATGGCGAGGCTTTCAATGCACTCCTCCAGCAAGACCGAAACATGTCTTGGTGTATCCATCAAAACTCAAGCTCCTCCATAACGGCGGCAATATTCTCCGGCGTGGTCTCTTCGGCAAACACGGCGCTCCAAGCCTCGCTGTCCCACAGCTCCGCATGGTTGTTGCAGCCGATGACCGTCACCTTCTGCTTCAGTCCCGCAAAATCGCGCAGATTCTGCGGAATGAGCGCGCGCCCCTGACTGTCCAGCTCGCATTTTGCGGCGTGGGCAAAGAGCGGGCGCATCTTGCGCTGCTTGATGTAGGGCATGGCACTGACCTTATCCGAAAGTGCCCTCCAGTTTTCGCTGCTGTAAGCGCACAGGCATCTGTCCATTGACAGCGTGACATAAAAAACGTCGCCCAGCTCGTCGCGAAGCTTTGCGGGGATAAAAAGACGCCCCTTATTGTCAAGAGAATGCTGATACTCGCCGGTCATTGGATTTTGCCCCTTCCATCTGTACTATTGTGCCACTTTGCTCCACAATCACCCACACCACGGCTTTATTATAGAGGTGGTTCACATAAAAATCAAGCAAAATCTTTTGACCATTTTTGATACTTTTTGTTGCTGTTTCACCGAAACATACGCAAAAAGCGCGTAAAAAATGCCCCGACAGCTACATATATTGCTGTCAGGGCATTTTGTCACTATATGTTGTTTGCGACAGGCATTACGATTCGCGCTGTATCTTCGTCACGGGTGCGCCCTGCCGCTTTTGAGCGACGGGAGCAGCCTGCGCGCGGCGCGCCTCCGGCGCTTTTGCTCCCTCCGCCTTTACCAGGGCGCTCTGCGCGGGCTTGGGCGCGGCGGGAGCAGCCTGCACCGCTGCGGCAGCGCTGCCGATGGAGTTGAAAGCATTGTGCGCCGTTTGCAGCTTTGAAAGTGCCTCGCTCACGCACGCCTCGGACTGCTTCATTATCTCGTCCACATACTCCGCAGCGACGCGGCGCAACTCCTTGGATTTTGCCTCGGCGGAATTTATCATCTCGGCGCTTCTCGCGCGCGCAACGCGCACGATCTCCTGCTCCTCGATCATTGCCTTGGACTTTTCCTCGGCGCTCTTGCGCATTGCCTCCGCCTCGCGCTTGGCGTTGCCGATGAATTCATCACGCGCAGAGACAAGGCGCTTCGCCTCCGCCAGTGCGCTGGGCAGATTCGCCTTTATCTCGTTGATGATGTCTACCGCTTTCTCGCGCTCGATAATACACTTGTCGTTGCCGAGGGGAACGCCCCACGCCTCCGTGACCATGCCGTAAAGAATGTCAAGCAGCTCAATAATATCGGTGTTGTTGTCCATTATTCCGTCCTCCATTGCAGTGCTTTCTTTTCAATATCGTCTCTTATTTCATCCGGGACTAAGCCGGTCAGATCCGCGCCGTATTTTGCCATCTCACGGACGATGGAGGAACTCAGAAATGTGTATTTCGCGCTTGCCGTGAGAAACATGGTTTCCATATCGGGGTTTATCTTCTTGTTGAGAAGATCCATCTGAAATTCATAGTCAAAGTCGGATGCCGCGCGCAGCCCCTTGACGACCGTTGCCCCGTCGTAGTCCTTGGCATACTCCGCCAGCAGCCCGTCCGGCGTTTCAACGCGGACATTTGGATATTTCGCTACGGCGCGGCGCACCATATCTGCGCGCTCCTCGACGGTGAACATCGGAGAGGTCTTTGACGCATTTTTCATCACGCACACAACGACCTCGTCAAAGATAAGAGCCGTGCGGCAGATAATGTTCAAATGCCCCATGGTTATCGGGTCAAAGCTGCCCGGACAGATTGCAATGCTCATGCGGTTATCTCCCGAATGCTTATTTTGTGTATTTACAGAGCTTGACCTTGCCGTAATTATACTCGCGCAGCTTCGTATACGGTGCGGTCATTTCAGGAAGCTGCCTGTTGCGGCGAGCCTCACATATTATTATACCACCATCCGACAATATGTCAACCGAATTGATGGTTTTCAGTACTTCCTCGTACAGATTTGAATCGTACGGCGGATCGACAAAAATAATATCGAATTTTGAGGTGCAGCTTTTCAGGAAGCCGACGGCATCCGTCTGAAAGACCGTTGCTGTCAGGGCGCAGGTCTTGAGATTATCCTTGACTATCTTCACCGCCGCCGTGCTCTCGTCCACGAACACCGCGCCCGCCGCGCCCCGGCTGAGGCATTCTATGCCGAGCTGTCCCGTACCTGCGAAAAGGTCAAGCACGCGCCTGCCCTCAATATCGAATTGAATGATGTTGAAAAGCGACTCCTTCACGTTGTCCGTTGTGGGGCGGATATCGTAATTTTCCGGCGTTTTGAGCCGCCTGCCGCGCGCCGTGCCCGTAATAACTCTCATTTTCCGTTTTCCTCCTCATGGTGGAAGTAATCATATACCGCCTGCGCCGTGTTCCTCGGCACGACAAGGCGGAGCTGTTCAACGCTCGCCTCTCTCACCGCCTTGACGGATTTGAAATATTTCATCAGATCCGCGCGGCGCTTCGGTCCTACGCCGTCTATTTTATCCAGCGCAGACAGGCAGCCCTCGTTTCGCAGCGCGCGCTGATACTCGATGGCGAAGCGGTGCGTCTCCTCCTGTATATTACCCACGAGGGCGAACACCGCCTGATTGGCGCTTATGCCGATCTCGTGCCCGTCGGGGCTTATAAGCGCGCGCGTGCGGTGGCGGTCATCCTTGACCATGCCGAACACGTTCACGCGCAGACCCAGCTCGTTCAGCGCGTCCAGCGCCATTCTCGCGTGGTTCTCGCCGCCGTCTATGAGCAGCAGCTCCGGCAGGGGTGAAAAGCTCTCATCGCCGTCAACATAGCGCTTGAAGCGCCGATACACCGCCTGACGCATACTCGCGTAATCGTCGCGTATGGGCATATCCTTTATTCGGAATTTCTTATACGCGCGCTTGAGGGGCTTCCCGTCAACGTGGACGGTCATGGCGGCGACGATGCCCGTGTCGCCGAGGTTGGACACGTCGAACGCCTCAATGCGCGTGGGAAACACGTCGAGTCCCAGCGCCTTTTGCAGCCATTCCAGTGTTTTGTTCGTGCGCTGGGCGGCGGTCGTGCGGCGCTGCACCTCCTCGCGGGCGTTGAGCGCGGCGCTCTCTATAAGGCGCATACGCTCGCCGCGCTTGGGTGTTTCGATGTATATTCTTCTGCCGGAGGTCTCGCTTAAAAGCTCCTCCAGTGCTTCCCTGCCGTCTATCTCGCACGGGAGCAGTATGGACTTCGGCCAGCCGCCGCGATGCGCCGTGTAATATTGCAGCACAAGGTCGCCCACAGCCTCGCCGTCGTCCTCAAGAGGCTCGTCCATCATTTCCGCGTCCTTGCCGACAAGGTCGCCGTTGACAAAGTGCAGCACCGCAAAGCAGCTCTTCGCGCCGCGGCAGAAGCCTATCGCGTCCGTGTCGGCAAAGGCGGTGGATATGACGCG
>CAVGKI010000044.1:0-13469 GCA_963629655.1 Butyricicoccaceae bacterium
TGGGAATATATGTTCAAGGGTGTCAACGCAGCTTGACGCAATTTTTGCCGGAAAAAATCAAAGTATTCTATCAAATGATAGTATTAAGGATAGGCTGTATCTGCCAGCCGCGCAGGGCGGCATCGACCGTGTCCGCGAGGAGCGCAAAGTCCGATTGCAGAGAGCGCGGCTTCTTGGCGGGGTCATCCTGCCCGAAGGGGACAAAGTACACATTTTTGCGGTTTAAGAGCCGCGCGATGTTCTCCGCCGAGCCGGAGAGCCCGTCGTTCGTGGAGAAGGCAATGACGAGCGGGCGGGCGTTGCGCAGATGCGCCTTCGCCGCCATAGTGACGGCGCTGTCCGTTATCCCGTGGGCAAGCTTGGCAAGGGTGTTGCCCGTGCACGGCGCGATTAAGAGCGCGTCGAGCGGCTTTGCCGGTCCCAGCGGCTCGGCGTCCGCGATGGTGGTTATCACCTCGCGTCCGGTCAGCTCCGCAAGGCGGCGGAGGTTCACGCTCGCCGCGCCGAAGCGCGTATCCGTCCCGGCGGCAGTCTCGCTCATAATGGGGATAAGCTCGTAGCTCTCGCGCAGGCGCTCCGCCGCCGCGAAAAGCTTATCATATGTGCAGTACGACCCGCACAGCGCGAGCCCAAGACGCTTTTTCTCGTTCATGCCCTATTCCTCCTCATCATACTGCTCACGCAGCACGTCATATATCGTGCTCTTGATAAGCGCGGCGGCACTGCGCGGCGCGTACTTCCCCGGCAGCCCTGCCGCCGTGACGACGTGCAGCCCGATATTTTCCGCAAGCGTGCGGTCAAACCCGCCCGGCGGGGACGCAAGCTCCATAAACAGCGCGCCCTCCCCCGCCATGCACAGCATCGCGTCGGTCAGTACGCGCGCGGGAACGGTGTTCACCACAAAGTCGAACGCGCCCATCTCCGTCTCCAGCAACACGTAGTCCACGCTGCCGAGCCCCAGCGCCGCCGCCTCGGCGCGCGCCGTGCGCGAACGCGCCGCGACTGTGACCGCCGCCCCCAGCGCCGCAAGGCGCAGCGAGAGCAGCCTGCCTATCCGCCCCCAGCCGCACACGAGCACGGCGCTGTCCGTCAGCGCGCGGTCGCTCTCGTCGATGAGCCGAGCAATGGCGCACTCCGCTGTCAGCGCCGCGTTGCCCATCAGAAACTCCGGGCGCAGCATCACGTCCTCCATATGTACCCCCGCGCGCAGCCCCTGCGCGGCGGAAGCATCGCTCAGCCGCCCGGCGATGAGCATCTGTCCCGTCCACAGCGCGCCCATGACCTCGCTCATGCGCAGCACATTGTCGCTCAGCGGCGTGTTGAGCAAGCCGCCGCTCTCCGTCGGCACGGGCAGCACCACGCAGTCCGCGCCGTATACGCAGCCCTGTATGCACCCGGTCTTGACCGCCCCTCCCACGTCCGCCTTTTCAAGGGCGAAGGCGCACACGCGGTGTCCGTCCTGCGCCAGCATAGCCGCAAGCAGCGCCGAGCGCGCGTCGCCGCCCACAATGGCATATTTCACCTGCACCACCTCCTCGGCTTATTTTATTCACCTGGGGTCAGTGTTGTGCCGGGGTAGTAGTGCGCGAGTATCTCGCGGTAGTCCGCGCCGTTTTGCGCAAGGACGTTCGCGCCGTACTGGCTCATGCCCACGCCGTGCCCGAAGCCCGTCACCGTGAAGCGGAACACCTCCCCCGTGTACTCGAGCGTGAATGCCGTGGAGCGCAGCGCAAAGAGCGAGCGGAGCTTCGTCCCCGGTATGTCCCACCCGCCGAGTGTGGCGCTCTCGACCCGACCGCTCGCGCCGCGCCGTATCTCGCCGACCCATGTCGAGGCATCTCCGGTGAAGTCCGCGTCCGGACAGAGGGAGAGTATGCTGTCGCGCAGGTCGAGCGGCGCGACATCCACGGTGCTGACATAGCCGGGGACGGTGTCGGCGCTCTCCGGCGAGGGGACGCTGACGAGATACGGCACGGCGTTCCACACGCTGCCGCTGTCCTCCGTCGCCCCGGCGGAGGACGAATGGAACGCCGCGAACACCGGCGCGCCCTCATACGTGAGGTACTCCCCCGCCGTCGTCTCCACCGCGCGGCGCAGCTTTGCAATATAAAATTCATACTCCCCGCCCAGCCGCTCTCGCATCGCGGCATCGTCCAGCCACGCCTGACAGCAGCCGCTGTCGGCGCAGACCTCGGCATTATCGTGGCGGTGCGCGGCGGCGCAGTAGAGCGCGTAGCTGCGCG
This sequence comes from Butyricicoccaceae bacterium, assembly GCA_963629655.1. GTDB lineage: Bacteria > Bacillota > Clostridia > Oscillospirales > Oscillospiraceae > Limivicinus. The sequence goes on from CAVGKI010000044.1 coordinate 2,244, forward strand.
CGGCGACCGCCTGGGCGCGCAGGGCTTCCTCCTCAAAGCCTGCGGGCATCTCCGCCGCGACAACGCCGATGAGATATTCCGTCATGCTCTCCTCCCGCACCTCGTCCCCCACGAGCAGGCGTATGCTCTCCAGTACCTCGCCCTTTGGCTGCTCCGGCATAGGCTCAGACTCATCTGCATCTGCCGGCAGCGATTGAACCGCGCCCGGCACGGTCACGGGCGCGGCTAAGCTCTCCTCCGGCGCGGCGCGCAGAAAAAGCGGCGCGACGAACGCGAGCACAAGCGCGGTATAGCAGACGATGAGTATCTTTTTCATCAGATGATTTCTCCTATTGTGCGGTGACTTGACGTTTCGGGCAAATGAGTATAAAATACCGATGTTTCCTCTGATACTAATATTATGTGAGGCGATTAGAAATATGCCAAAGCAATTCACCGACGACGAAATGCGCCAGCGCATAGCGCTGCAAAAAAAGGCGCTTGAGATAACCTGCTACGTGTGCGGCGCGGGTGCGTTCAGCGTGTTCATACGCTGGCTTCAGACGATGCTCGCGTTCAACGAGGACGGACTTGTGGACAGCAGCATTTTCAATGTCCTTGTGCCGCTGATGGTCATTATCGCGGGGTACGTCTTTCTGCGCTTTGTCGATCGCTTCCGCGCCGACCGCTGGTTCGTGCAGGATGATTTTTACACTGCCTTTTATAACCCCGGCAGGCTCTACACCGTTATCCGCTGGCTTATCGGCGTGATGATGGTCGTCGGCTCGCTGCTGCTGCTCATCAGCTCCGAGACGGACAAGGACGCAAGCTTCCTGCGCGTGCTCGCGCTCGTGGGCGTGCTGGACGGGCTGGCATTCCCGCTGGTGCTCTCCTGCGCGAACAAGCCCCACGCAAGCGCCATCAAGACCGTGTGCTTTCTCATGTTTCTGCCGATACTGTTTTTCTGCGTGTGGCTGGTGGTGCTCTATAAGGTCAACTCCATCAACCCCGTCGTGTGGGACTATGCCCCGGAGGTCGCGGCAATTATTCTTTCCATGATCGCGTTCTTCCGCGCGGCAGGCTGGGCATACGGCGCGCCGAACGCATGGCGCTGTATGTTCTTCTCCATGCTTGCCGCCGCGGTGGACATCATGGTCATTGCGGACGAGCGATATATGGGTATGCAGCTTATGTACTTTGCGTCGGCAATGATGCTGGTGATGTACAACTGGATATTGATAACGAACTTCCGCCGCCGCCCCAAGCCCGAACGCGAGCAGCCCAACGACGGCTTTGAAAGACTGTAAATCAAACTGTATATGCTTGTGTATGCAAAAGCGCCGCTCCCCGTATCGGAGCGGCACTTTTATACTAACCACTAATCTCAACAACCCTCAGCGTCTCGTCGTCGCCGACGGTGAACCTCACGTTCAGCCCGGCAAAATCCATCGCGTACACGCGCGCCTCGTCGTGCTGATAGCGCGGGCGCGGGTCGCCCGCGAGCACGCCGCGCAGCGCCGCGCGCTTCTCCTCCGGCACACGCGCAAGCAGCGGCGCGGGGATCTCCACATTGATCTCCCTCGGCGGCGCGGCGGCAAAGCCGCAGCGCGCGTCCGGGTGCGCGTCGGCATAGGCGATATAGGGCTTTATGTCGAAAATCGGCGTACCGTCCATAAGGTCAGCCCCCGCGACGATGAGCACAGCGCCGAGCTTGGGGTCTGTCTCAACGCGCACAAGGCGCACACAGCTCAGCCCCAGCGCGTTCGGGCGAAACGGCGAGCGCGTGGCAAAAACGCCCATGCGCTCGTTCCCGCCGAGCCTCGGCGGGCGCACCGTCGGCGACCAGTCCGCGCGCAGATTCGCCGAGAACTGCCAGATGAGCCACAGGTGCGAAAACCCCTCTATCCCGCGCAGCGCATCGGCACTGCGGTACTTCTCCTCAAAAACTATCCGCGCCTCCAGCGCCCCGACGAGCCCCGCCTGACGCGGAATGCCGAATTTGTCGGCAAAATCGCTCTCGATGTGCGCGATAGGCTCTATCGTAAATTCCGTGAATTTCTCCGCCATCGCCCGTCACCCCAGCATGGTCAGCGCCTTCACGGAGACGCCGTTGACGAGCATGTGGAAAAATATGCCGCTCCATATGCTGTCCGTGCGCTCGTAAAGCCGCGCCAGCAGCCACGACACCGGCAGATACTGCACGATGTACAGCCAATAGCGCGCGTCGATAATGCCGTAGCCCCACACATGGTAGAGCGAGAAGAGCAGCATGCTCGCCGCGTATGCCGCAGCGCGGCTGTGCCGCCGCAGCAGTCCGAAAGTCCCCGCGCGGAAAATAAGCTCCTCCACTATGGGGGCGAGATACACCGCCATCGCCGCCACCGTGCCGAAGCTCTCATCGGCGAGCGCCGCAACGGCGTTATTATTGGGGTTGTCCGCAAGCTTCACCGCGCCGAGCAGCAAGCCGACGGCAAAGTTGAACATCAGCATTACGCCGTAGCTGAACATGATCTCGATAACGGTGAAAAACAGCTTGTCGCAGAGCGTGTCAAAATCCCGCCGGAGAAAGCCCCACGCGGCAATGAGCATGTATATGACCCCCACAGCATAGAGGGCGAAGTTCGCCTGTGTATACGTGAGCGTCCCCGCCGTGATGAACCGCGTCAGCAAAAGCGGCAGAAGCGCCACGTGCACCGGCAGATATGCCAGCACGCATATCGCCTCGCGCTTCGTCAGGGCGCTGCCGCGCAGCGTCGGCACGGGTTGTTCGTTTCTTCCGTCCGTCATCCGCGCGCCTTTCTTTGCAGCTCGAACAGCAGATTCATCGCCTCTATGGGCGTGAGCGTGTTGAGATCCGTCGTGCGCAGTGTCTCGCGCACCTCGTCCGCGCCTAGGTCGGCAAGGGTGAGCTGGTCGTCATTGTCCGCGCCGTGCGCCGGGGCAAGCGCCGCCGTGCCGCCGCTCTCAAGCTCCTTGAGATAGCCCTTTGCCTTGGTAATTATCGCGTCGGGCAGCCCCGCGAGCTTTGCCACCTCTATGCCGTAGCTGTCGTCCGCCGCGCCGGGGACAATTTTGCGCAGAAACACGAGCGTGCCGCCCTGCTTTTTCGCCGTGATGTTATAGTTCTTCACGCCTGAGAGCTCCCCCTCCAGCGCGGAGAGCTCATGATAGTGCGTGGCGAACATCGTCTTTGCGCCGAGCTTCTTTTTGTCCGCGCAGTATTCCAGCACCGCCCGCGCAATTGCCATGCCGTCGAATGTAGACGTGCCGCGCCCTATCTCGTCGAGTATCAGCAGCGACGCGCCCGTCGCGTGGCGGATGATGTTCGCCATCTCGTTCATCTCCACCATGAACGTTGACTGCCCGGAGGCGAGGTCGTCCGACGCGCCGATGCGCGTGAACACCCGGTCAACGATGCCGACGGTGGCGCTTTTCGCCGGGACGAACGAGCCCATCTGCGCCATGAGCACGATGAGCGCCGTCTGGCGCATATATGTGGATTTGCCCGCCATGTTCGGTCCCGTCACGATGGCGACGCGGTCTGTCGTGTCGTTGAGGCGCGTGTCGTTCGGCACGAAGAGCACGTCCTTCATGCTCTGCTCCACAACGGGGTGCCGCCCCTCGATTATGTTCAGCTCGCGGGAGGTGTCGATTTCGGGCATGGTGTAGTTATTTTTCACCGCCGTCTCCGCGAGGGAGCACAGCGCGTCCAGCCGCGCCACGGCATCCGAGGCGGACTGTATACGCTCCACCTTCCCCGCGACGCTCTGCCGAAGCTCGGTAAAGAAATCAAATTCCAGCTGATTTATCCTGTCGCGCGAGGTGAGAAGCGTGTTTTCAAGCTCCTTCAGCTCCTGCGTGAAGTACCGCTCGTTGGAGACGAGCGTCTGCTTTCTTATATAGTCTTCAGGTATATTCGCATCTCCCGCCGATTTGGGCACGTCGATATAATACCCGAACACGCGGTTGTAGCCGACCTTGAGCTTCTTTATGCCCGTGCGCTCCCGCTCGCGCTCTTCAAGCTTTGACACCGTCTCCGCCCCGTTGTCGCGCACGTTTCTCAGCCGGTCGAGCTCCTCCGAGTACCCGCAGCGGATGAAGCCGCCCTCGCGCACGGAGAACGGCGGGTCGTCGTCTATGGCGCGGTCAATTTCAAAGCGGATATCCTCAAGCGCGTCGAGCGCGGCAATGCCCTTCAGCTCCTGCGAGGTAAAGCGCGACAGCAGCTTTTTGAGCGTCGGCAGAACGGCGGCGCAGTTGGCAAGCGTGCGGAGATCCCTCGCGCCCGCCGTACCGTAGACGCAGCGCCCCACGAGCCGCTGCATATCGCTGATGCTTTTAAGCTGCACGGTGAGCTCCCCGCGCGCGACGTTATCGCGCACGAGCTCGTCCACTGCGGCAAGGCGGCGCTTTATCGCCACCGCCGATAAGAGCGGGCGCTCCACCCACGCGCGCAGCATTCGCCCGCCCATGGGTGTCTTCGTCTTGTCCAGCACCCACAGAAGCGACCCGCGCTTCTCGCCGGAGCGCAACGACTCCGTCAGCTCAAGGCTGCGCCGCGTCGCCCAGTCCAGCTCCATAAACCGCCCGCCGTAGAACACGTCCAGACGGCGGATATGCGAAATGTCGAATTTCTGCGTGTCGATGATGTACGAGAGCAGCGCGCCGGCGGCGCACACGGCGGCGGGCATGTCACCGATGCCGCTCTCGTCGATGCCGGCATAGCCGAACTGCCGGCACACGAGCGCCGCAGCGGACATATAGTCAAAGCGCGTCCCGCCCGTCTCCAGCATTACGCCGAGCTTTTTGAGCAGAAAATCGCGTATCGCCTGCTCCTCCTCCGCGCCGCAGTTCAGCACCGCCTCGCGCGGGGAAAAGCGCCCCAGCTCGTTGACGATGTGCCCCACCGCGTCCTCGCCGGAAAACGCCGCGCAGCAGAACTCGCCCGTGGAAATGTCGCAGAACGCCGCGCCGCTGCCGTCAGGGTCGAGATAGACCGCGCAGATATAATTGCTGCGCTCCTCGACGAGCATGGAGCTGTCCGTGACCGTGCCGGGGGAGATGATGCGTATGACATCGCGCTCCACAAGCCCCTTGGCAAGCGCGGGATCCTCCATCTGCTCGCAGATTGCGACCTTGTGCCCCTTGGCGATGAGACGGGCGATGTACGCCTCGGCGCTGTGATACGGCACGCCGCACATGGGCGTGCGCGCCTCCGGGTCCTCCACGCCCCTGTCGCGCGTGGTGAGGGCAAGGTCAAGCTCACGCGCGGCGAGCCTGGCATCGTCGTCAAACATCTCGTAAAAATCGCCCAGCCTGAAAAACAGCAGGCAATCCTTGTGCTTTTCCTTTATCTCGTTGTACTGCCGCTTCATCGGCGTAAGCTCTGCCATTTTTTCGACCCGCCTTCCGGTTTTCTGTGGTTTCAGTCTATTATCTCACCGTAGAGCGCCCATGTGTTGCTCGCGGTTATTTTTACGTCTATGAATCTGCCTATCAGCGCCGTGCCGCCGTGCAGGTGGACGAGCCGCCCGCCGTTCGTGCGGCTGGAGAGGTTATATTCCTCCCTGCCCGTCTCCCCGTCGACGAGCACGCGCAGCGTCCTGCCCTCATACTCGCGGTGCTTTTCGCCCGATATGCGGTTGGACACGTCCATAAGCGCGTCAAAGCGGCGCTGCTTCTGCTCGCGGGTGTAGGGGTCGGGCATCGCGGCGGCGGGCGTGCCGACGCGCTTGGAGTAGATAAATGTGAACATCGCGTCGTAGCGCACAAGCTCACAGAGGCTGAGCGTGTCGGCAAAGTCCTCCTCGCTCTCGCCGGGGAAGCCCACGATAATGTCGGTGGTGAGCACAAGGTCGGGCATATAGCTTCTCGCCAGCTCCACCTGACGTATATACTTCTCCCGCGTATAGCTGCGGTTCATTTTCCGCAGTATGCCGTCGCTGCCCGACTGCACGGGGAGATGAAGCTGATGGGCGCAGTGCGGGCACTCCGCCATGGTCTTGAACAGCTTCTCCGTCGCGTCCTTGGGGTGGCTCGTCATGAAGCGGATGAGGTAATCGCCGGGTATTTTGTCTATCTCGCGTATGAGATCGGCAAAATCCGTGTCCGTGCCGAGGTCGCGCCCGTAGGAGTTGACATTCTGCCCCAAAAGCGTGATGTCCTTATACCCCGCCTCTATAAGCGCCCGCGCCGCGGCGATAACGTCCTCCGGCTCGCGTGAGCGCTCACGCCCGCGAACGTAGGGCACAATGCAGTATGTGCAGAAATTATTGCACCCGTACATGACCGACAGCCACGCTTTCACCCCGTCCGTGCGGCGCACGGGAATGCCCTCGGCGACGCTGCCGTCGTCCCGCTCCGTGGCGAAAACGCGCTTTTTCCCGTCCATCGTGCGCAGCAGCAGCTCCGGGAAGCGCCAAAGCTCGTGCGGACCGAAAACGAGATCTACCACGGGGTAGGACATTTTTATTTTCTGCGCCATATGCTGCTGCTGCACCATGCAGCCGCACACCGCGACGATTTGCCCCGGCTTTGCCTTTTTCGCGTGCGTCAGCGCGCCGACGTTGCCCAGCACGCGCATCTCCGCGTGCTCACGCACGGCGCAGGTGTTGACCACGATGATGTCCGCCTCGAATTCATTCTCCGTAAAGGCGCAGCCCATCTCCGCCAGATACCCGCGCAGCTTCTCGCTGTCCGCCTCGTTCTGCTGACAGCCGTAGGTGTCCACCATTGCCAGCCGCGTCACGCCCTCGCGGGCACTGCGCTCGGCAATGTCGCGGCAGATGTCCTCCTGCCGCTTTATCTCGTCTATGTCTATTACTTTTCTTTCGTAGCTCATTGTGTTTTTTCTTTCCTTAATTCGTTATGCAGTTTATTATTTTAACATAATAGTTATGGATTTTTCAACAGGTTTACGATATAATATTCTCTTAAGAATATTCTCTTGGAAATGTATTGCTTTTTGAGGTTGGGTTTATGGCTGTAATCAACGTGCTGTCCCCCCATGTGGCGGACATGATAGCGGCAGGCGAGGTCGTCGAGCGTCCGGCATCGGTGATAAAGGAGCTGCTGGAAAACTCCTTCGACGCGGGCGCGAGGAACGTGACCGTGGAGATACGCGGCGGCGGGGCGACCTACATCCGCGTGACGGACGACGGCATCGGCATGGCGAGCGAGGACGCGGGCGTGGCGTTTCTGCGCCACGCGACAAGCAAGCTGCACGATGAGCGCGGGCTGGAGGCAATAAGCACGATGGGCTTTCGCGGCGAGGCGCTTGCGGCGATCTCCGCCGTGTCGCGCATAGAGCTGAAAACGCGGCTGCGCGGCACGAACGAGGGCACGCTCGTCACGCTCGACGGCGGGGACATACAGGACATGACCCCCTGCGGCTGCCCGGAGGGCACGACAATGATCGTCCGCGACCTCTTCTATAACACCCCCGCGCGGCTGAAGTTCCTCAAATCCGACAGGGGCGAGGCATCCGCCTGCACGCTCGCGGCGCTGCGCTGCGCGCTGGGTCGTCCGGAGGTGTCCGTGCGGTTTATAAAGGACGGCAGCGAGGAATTTTTCTCCCCCGGCGACGGGCGGCTCGACTCCTGCGCGTATTCGCTTTTGGGGCGGGAGCTTGCCTCCACGCTGCTGGCGCTTTCAAGTGAGGACGACGGCGTGCGCGTGCGCGGCTTCGTCTCCTCCCCCGCCGCCGGGCGCGGCAACAGGGGCGCGCAGTATTTCTTCTGCAACGGACGCTTCATCAAATCCGCGCTCTTGCAGACGGCGGTGGAGCAGGCGTATAAAAACACCCTGCTCACCGGGCGCTACCCTGCGTGCGTGGTGTATCTGGAGCTTGGCTGCGGCAGCGTGGATGTGAACGTCCACCCCGCAAAGACGGAGGTCAAATTCTCCTACGAGAAAAAGGTGTTCGACCTTGTGTATCACGCGGCGCTCTACGCCCTCTCCGGCGAGAGCCGCACCGGTCTCGTCCCGGCGGGCAAGCCGGCAGATCGTCCCGCCGACAAGACAAAGGAGCGCGCCGCCGCGCCTGCCGTCTCCGACACTCCGCCAAAGCGCCCGGACACTCCGGCACGGCAGGGCGGCGCGGCGGCGGCAGTCAAGCCGAGCTATGCCCCTGCGCGAAGCGCGTACACCGCGCCCTCCGGCGGCGGCTATGCCCCGCGCGCGCACAGCGGCGGCGGCGATATGTTCATGTTTAAGAGCCCCGATGTGCCGTATCAGACGCGCATCGACCTCGCCCCGCCCCGCGTTTCGACAGGAAACGACACGAAAAGCGTTGATACGACTGCTTCCGCCGCCGTTTTGCCCCGTCAGGCTGTTGAAAACCCTGTGCAAAATGTTGAAAGCTCCCCCGTGCCCGACCACAAGATAGTGGGTGAGGCGTTAAAGACCTACATCATCGCCGAGGTCGGAGACGAGCTTATATGGATAGACAAGCATGCCGCGCACGAGCGCATGATATTTGACCGCCTCAAGGCGCAGACGGGCGAGATAATGAGCCAGCGCCTTCTCGCCCCGGTGACGCTCCGCCTCGACGGGGAGAGCATGGAGCTTATCGAGAAAAACGCGGCGCTGCTCGCCTCTCTCGGCTTTGAGCTGGACGCCTTCGGCGAGCGGGAGTATATCCTGCGCGCGCTTCCGGCGGATATGCAGCCGGCTGACGCCGCCGCTGCGGTGGAGGAGATATGCGAAAAGCTCCGCCGGGGTAAAAGCCTCAGCGCGGCTGACGCGCGCGACGAGATACTGCACACCGTGGCGTGCAAGGCGGCGATAAAGGCGGGCTGGGACACGGACGCGCGCGAGCTTGAGCGCATCGCGGAGGCGGTGCTCTCCGGGCGGGTGAAATACTGCCCGCACGGCAGACCCGTCTCGATAGTCATGACGCGCCGCGATCTCGACAGGCAGTTCAAGAGGATCGTATAATGGCTGACAAGGTCGTTGTGATCGCAGGTCCCACGGCAAGCGGGAAAACGGCGCTGTCCGTCGCGCTGGCGCAGGCGCTCGGGGGCGAGATCGTCTCCGCCGACTCAATGCAGGTCTACCGGGGCATGGACATAGGCACGGCAAAGGCGACGGCGGCAGAGCGGCGCGCGGCGGCGCACCATATGCTCGATATCGCCGACCCCGATGAGGCGTATTCCGCCGCGCGCTACGTGGACGAGGCGGCGGAATGCTGCGCGGATATCCTCGCGCGCGGCAAGCTTCCGATCATCACGGGCGGCACGGGGCTGTATATAGACTCGCTCCTCTCCGGGCGCAGCTTTGCCGACACCGAGGACAGCCGCGAGGTGCGCGAGGCGCTTTCGCGCGAATACGACGAGCGCGGCGGCGAGGCGATGCTGGAGAAGCTGCGCACGATAGACCCCGCGCGCGCCGCAATCCTCGCCGCGCCCGACAAGCGGCGCATAGTCCGCGCGCTGGAGATATACGCCCTCACGGGCGAAAGCGCCACGGCGCACGACGAGGCGACGCGCGCCCTGCCTCCGCGCTACGATGCGGCGCGCATCGTCCTCTCCTATGCCGAGCGCGCGCGGCAGTACGCCATGATAGACTCCCGCGTGGACAAGATGGTGCGCGACGGGCTTTTCGACGAGGTGTCGGCGCTGCTTGCGCGCGGCATTTCGCCGCAGGCAACGGCGATGCAGGCGATAGGCTACAAGGAGGCTGCCGCCGCACTGCGCGGGGAGATAACGCGGCAGGATGCGGTCGCGCTCATCAAGCAGAGCTCCCGCCGCTACGCCAAGCGCCAGCTTACGTGGTTTCGCCGCTGGGAGGACGCATTGTGGATTCGCTGGGACGGCGAGCCCGATTTTCTCGCCGCGCGACAGCTTTCGACGGATTTTATACGCCGTCGTGGTATATCATAGCATACCGCGGGTACGGCTCTTCCGCCCCCGTAAATACATAAAAGAAGCGGCATATTAGGACATGGCCGCTTCAGAAAAAGGAGTTGTCTTATATGCAGAAAACACAGAACTTCCAGGACATTTTTCTCAATCAGGCGCGCCGCGACAAGGTGCCGGTGACGATGTTCCTTATGAACGGCTTCCAAATGCGCGGCACGGTCAGGGGCTTTGACGGCTTCACCGTCGTTCTCGAATCCGACGGCAAGCAGCAGCTTGTCTACAAGCACGCGATATCCACCATCGTGCCGTCCCGCGCGCTCGATTTGCGGACGGATACATCGGATATATCGGATACATAAGTTGCGCCGCGACACCGCCTTTAACGCTCTTGTGGTGTCGGTGCTGTTCGCGGCGGTGTGCGCCTATGTGCTGGCGCACTTCTCCTCCGGGGGCAGCAGCCCCGCCGCCCGCACGCCGGACGCGGACACGGAGCGCGCCGTGAGCGCGCAAAGTGCGCGCATCATGCTCACGGGCATCGCCGTGCGGCGCGAGAGCGTCGCCGCCGGTCAATCCTCCGCCGCGTGGACGGCGGAGGACGGCAAGCGCCTGCCTGCAGGCGCTGCCGCCGCCGTGTCCGCCTCCGGCGAGGCTTTCTATGCCCCGCGTTCGGCAGTGTTCTGCGCCGATACGGACGGGTATGAGTACCTCTCCCCGCCCGCGCCGGAGGCTTTCTCCGCCGGCACCGTGGAAGCGCTGCTCGCGTCCGAGCCGAGGGAATACCCCGACGCGGCATACCGCCTCGTCGAGGGGTTTGAGTGGTACTATGCCGCGCTTGCCGACGGCGGCGGCGCGGAAGCGGTCGAATGCGGGGAGTATGAGCTGAGCTTTGACGGGGCGGACGCTGCGCCCGTGGCGGCGCGCCTCATCGCCGTTGACCGCTCCGGCGCTTCGACGGCGCTGCTGTTCCGCATTACGGCGCAGGACGCGGCGCTGCTGCACCTGCGGTTTTGCTCCGCCGCGCTGACGCTGCGCGAGGGCTGATAGGGTTTGGAGGGATAGACAATGAGCATTTCGGAAAACTTGGCGCTGGCGAAGAAAAACATCGCCCTCGCCGCAGAGCGCGCCGGGCGGCGCGCGGAGGACATTTATCTTGTCGGCGCGACAAAGATGAACGATGCCTCGCGCGTGCGTGAGGCGATCGCCGCAGGGCTTGCCATCTGCGGGGAGAACCGCGTGCAGGAGCTTGTGCAGAAAAACGCCGAGCACGCCTACGACGGCGCGCCGCTGCATTTTATCGGGCATTTGCAGAAGAATAAGGTCAGGCACGTGGTGGGCGCGGCATCGCTCATCCACAGTGCGGACAGCCTTGAGCTTATCGACTGCATCG
>CAVGKI010000045.1:0-13209 GCA_963629655.1 Butyricicoccaceae bacterium
GAGAAAATCACTATGGATTTTTTCTTAGGTGTCCAACTTCATTATGCAATCAACCAAGAAATATCTTTGCTTTATTTGCGGGAATATAGTATAATAAAATATATTATTGGTTTCCGTCCCCAATGCGCAGACGAAACGGAGACGACACTGGGCCATAAAACGGAAGGAGGGCGAATCTTGGAACAATACGCTATTGAAATGCTCAATATCACAAAGAGGTTTCCGGGGATCATCGCCAACGACAACATCACCCTACAGCTGAGAAAAGGGGAGATACACGCGCTCCTCGGCGAAAACGGCGCGGGCAAGTCAACGCTGATGAGCGTTCTGTTCGGGCTTTATCAGGCGGAGGAGGGCAGTATCAAAAAAGACGGGGAAGAGATTGAAATCAAAAACCCCAACGACGCGAACGCCTACGGCATCGGCATGGTGCACCAGCATTTCAAGCTGGTGGAATGCTTCAGCGTGCTCGACAACATCATTCTCGGCGTTGAGCCGAACAGGATGGGCTTTCTGCAAAAGAGCGAGGCGCGCGCAAAGGTGCAGGCGCTGAGCGAGAAGTACGGGCTGCACGTTGACCTCGACGCGAAGATAGAGGACATCACCGTCGGCATGCAGCAGCGCACCGAAATTCTCAAAATGCTCTACCGCGACAACGAGATACTTATCTTTGACGAGCCGACAGCCGTGCTCACCCCGCAGGAGATAGACGAGCTTATGCAGATAATGCGCAATCTCGCCAAGGAGGGGAAGAGCATACTGTTCATCTCCCATAAGCTCGCCGAGATAATGGCGGTGTCCGATCGGTGCACGGTTCTGCGCAAGGGCAGGTGCATAGGCACGGTGGAGACAAAGGACACGACGGCGGAAAAGCTCTCGGCGATGATGGTCGGGCGCAACGTCAATTTCCACGTGGAAAAGGGCGAGCAGAAGCTCGGCGACGTGGTGCTCGATGTGGAGAACCTGTCCGTAATGTCCAAGGTGCACAAGAAGGAGGCGGTCAAAAACGTCAGCTTCAAGGTGCGCACGGGCGAGATTGTCTGCATTGCCGGCATCGACGGCAATGGACAGACGGAGCTTGTCTACGGCATCACCGGGCTTGAGCCTGTGAAGGAGGGCAAAATAACGCTCTGCGGGCATGACATCACAAAAGCCCCCATCCGCCGCCGCAGCACCATGGGCATGAGCCATATACCAGAGGACAGGCACAAGCACGGTCTGGTGCTGGACTACACGCTTGAATACAACATGGTGCTCCAGCGCTATTTTGAGCCGGAATTCACCGACAAGGCGGGATTCCTCCGCCGCGGCAATATCCGACGCTATTCCGACAGGCTCATCGAGCAGTACGACGTGCGCTCGAGCCTCGGCTCGCTCACGACGGCGCGCAGCATGTCCGGCGGCAACCAGCAAAAGGCGATCGTCGCGCGTGAAATCGACAAAAACCCGGAGCTTCTCGTCGCGGTGCAGCCCACGCGCGGGCTGGATGTCGGCGCGATAGAATACATACACAAGCAGCTCGTGGCGCAGCGCGACGCAGGCAAGGCGGTGCTGCTCGTGAGCTTGGAGCTGGACGAGGTCATGGACGTGCCCGACCGCATTCTCGTCATGTACGAGGGCGAGATCGTCGGCGAGCTCGACCCCAAGACCACCACGCAGGAGGAGCTTGGGCTCTACATGGCGGGTGCAAAGAGAGATGAGGTGAAGGCATGAAGAAGAACATTCTGAAAAACGACGGTGTTCAGTCTCTGATCGCCTCTCTGGTGTGCATCGTCGTGGGCGTGCTGATAGGCTACATTGTGCTGCTGTTCATAAACGCAGAGGGCGCAGGCGAGGCAATAAAGACGATATTGCAGAACTTTCTGACCTATAAAAAGCCGTCCAGCCAGCTTAAGTACCTCGGCAACACGCTTGTCAAGACCGCGCCGCTGCTGATGTGTTCGTTGTCGATACTCTTCGCGTACAAGGTGGGGCTTTTCAACATCGGCACTGCCGGGCAGTACTGCGCGGGCATCGCGCTGAGCATTTACGCCGCGCTCGGCTGGGGCTGGAGCTGGCTGCCGTGCATGCTGGTCGCCATGGTCGGCGGCGCGGTGCTGGGCGCGATAAGCGGACTTTTGAAGTCCTACTGCAACGTCAACGAGGTCATTTCCGGCATAATGCTCAACTGGATAACCCTCTATGCCACAAACATGCTCCTCACGAACGTGAAGGAGAGCGCAAGCCCTTACACCAAGGTCATTTCCCACGACAACCCCTCCGCCATACTCCCCAGTCTCGGCTTGGGCGCGCTGTTCAACAACAATAAATACGTCACCATTGCCATACCCCTTGCGATAATCGTGGCGGTGATAGTGATGCTGGTGCTGGACAAGACGAAATTCGGCTACGAGCTGAAAGCGACGGGCAACAACAGAAACGCCGCAAAATACTGCGGCATGGCGGAAAAGCGCAACATTATCCTCACGCTCGTTATCTCCGGCGCTATCGCCGGGCTCGGCGCGTCGATGCTGTATCTCACGGGCTATGAGCAGTGGGAGTGCAGCACCTCCTCCGTGCCGGGCATGGGCTTCAACGGCATTGCCGCGGCGTTCCTCGGCGGGCTCAACCCGCTGGGCGCTATCCTCTCCTCGTTCTTTATCCAGCATATCACGGCGGGCGGCGCGTATGTCGACAAATCGCTCTACTGCGCGCAGATATCCGACCTTATCGCTTCCATCATCATCTACCTCTGCGGCTTCGTGCTGTTTATGAAGCAGGTCATGAACAAGAACATCGCAAAGCGCGAGGAAAAAGCGGCAAAGCTTGCGCAGGAAACTGAGAAAGGAGGCGAGAAGTAATGATACTGCTGATACAGTACACGCTTATATTTGCTTCCGTCCTCATACTTGTGGCGCTCGGCGGCTGCTTCTCCGAGCACTCCGGCGTTATCAACCTCGGTCTGGAGGGCGTGATGATAATGGGCGCGCTCGGCGGCGCGCTGATGCTGCGCTACATTCCGGCGTCCGCCCCCGCGATAGTCATGATACTCGCGGTTATATTCATGGCGGCGCTCTTCGGCATGGTGTATTCCTCGCTTCTCGCCGTGGCAAGCATCAATTTCAAGGCTGACCAGACCATCGTCGGCACGGCGCTCAACATGCTCGGCATTGCGGCATCTACCGTTATCGTCAAGGCGATAAACACCGCCGCGAACCCCGACGATGTCTCCTCCACGATTCAGTACACCGAGACGAAGAAAGCGTTCCTCTTCAACGTCGGCGGGATAGAGCTCAACTGGTTTATGGTCGTGACGGTCATATTGCTTATCGCGTCATACATCACGCTCTATAAAACGCGCTTCGGTCTGCGCATGATGGCGTGCGGCGAGCACCCGCAGGCGGCGGACTCCGTCGGCATCAATGTGTATAAAATGCGCTGGGCGGGCGTGCTGATCTCCGGCGTGCTCGGCGGCATCGGCGGCATAGTGTTCATCACCGCCGGCGTGAGCGAGTGGCGCTTTGAATACGGCGTGGCGGGCTTTGGCTTTTTGTCTCTCGCGGTCATGATTTTCGGTCAGTGGAAGCCGACGCGCATCGCGCTGGCGGCGCTGCTGTTCGGTCTGTTCCGCGCGCTGAGCAATGTTTACATCGGCTTCCCCGGGCTTGTCGCGCTCAATCTGCCCAGCCCCGTGTACAACATGATGCCGTATATCATCTCCCTCATCGTCCTCGCGTTCACATCGAAATCCTCGCGCGCACCGAAGGCGGAGGGCATCCCCTACGATCAGGGAAAGAGATAACATATAATTCATCGCATATCGCAAATCGCAAAAATATTATTCTCAGGAGCAAAATCGAACCATGAACAAGTATCTTGACATTTCACCCGAGGTCAAAAAGGCGCTGGACGAGGGTCGCCCCGTCGTGGCGCTGGAGAGCACCATCATCTCCCATGGCATGCCCTATCCCAAGAACGTTGAGACGGCGCTGCTCGTCGAGCAGACCATACGCGACAACGGCGCGACTCCCGCGACAATCGCCGTCATCGGCGGCAGACTCAAGGCGGGGCTGAGCCACGAGGAGATAGAGCATCTGGGCAAGACCGGGCGCGCCGTCGTCAAGGCGAGCCGCCGTGACCTGCCCGCGCTTGTCGCGCGCGGCGCGGACGGTGCGACCACCGTCACCACCACCATGATCATCGCCCACATGGCGGGTATAAAAATATTCGCCACCGGCGGCATCGGCGGTGTGCACCGCGGCGCGGAGACGACCATGGACATCTCCGCAGACCTTGAGGAGCTGGCGCAGACCCCGGTGATGGTCGTGTGCGCGGGCGCGAAGTCCATTCTCGACCTCGGACTGACGCTGGAGTATCTGGAGACGCACGGCGTGCCCGTCATCGGCTACGGCACGGAGGAGCTGCCCGCGTTCTACACGCGCCGCAGCGGCTTTGCCGTGGATTACCGCGTGGATTCCCCGGAGGAGCTGGCGGCGATGTTCTCCGCCCAGCGCGGTCTTGACTACAAGGGCGGCATGCTCGTCACCAACCCCATCCCGGAGGAATACTCCATGGACAAGGCGGTCATTGACCGCGCGATTGAGGAGGCGCTCTCTCAGGCAAAGACGCAGGGCATTCACGGCAAGGAGACAACCCCGTTCCTGCTCGCCAAGGTCGTCGAGCTGACCGGCGGCGACTCGCTGGAGAGCAATATTCAGCTCGTTCTCAATAACGCGCGTCTCGCCGCAAAGACCGCCGCCGCTCTCGCATAATACCGCATACAGCGCATACACAGCGCCGAAGCTCCGCTCTGCCGGACTTCGGCGCTTATTTACTGTTGAAAATACCGCCGCCCCGCGGTATAATATATTGATTTATTGTGTGCAAAAACGCAAAGGAGCGAGGGCATGACCGAGGAGTGCAAGGTCTCTGTGCTGTGCACAGCGTTCAACCACGAAAATTATATACGCGACGCGCTGGAGGGCTTCGTCAGCCAGAAAACCGACTTCCCCTTTGAGGTGCTCGTCAATGACGACTGCTCCTCCGACGGCACGGCGGACGTGATACGCGAGTACGCCGCGCGCTACCCGGACATCATCCGCCCGTTTTATCAGCAGGAGAATCTCTACTCCTCGCTCGGCATGCCCGGTCTGTTCGCAGCGGTGTTCTATCCCAACGCGAGGGGGAAATACTTCACCCTCTGCGAGGGGGACGATTACTGGTCTGACCCGGAAAAGCTGCAGCGGCAGGCGGATTTTCTCGACGCGCACGAGGACTACACAGCCTGCGTGCACAACACCCTGCTGCACTACTGCGACGGCTCGGCGGCGGACGCGCCGCTCCGCCCCGCCGGGGAGGGGGAGCGCGATGTGGATTTCTTCACCGTGATACACGGGCCGTCCCACTCGTTTCATACCAGCTCCATCATGGCGCGGCGCGAATATATCACCGACCCGCCGGACTTTCACTATACGGCGGCGGCGCACGGCTTCACCGACTACGCCATTGGGCTGTGGCTTTCACTCAACGGGAAAATACGCTTTCTTGACCGCGTGATGAGCGTCTATCGCATCGGCTCGAACAGCGCGGCGTGGAGCGCAAAGCTCGGCGCGCATTATGCAAAGCTCAAGGAGTTCATCGTCGGCGAGCTTGCGATGATGGAGACGCTTCTGCCGCACCTCGACGAGGCGCAGAGCGCCGCGACGCGCGAGGTCATGCTTGAACGGCAGTACGAGCTGTATTATATAGAGGGCAGGGTGGAGGAGCTTGTAAAGCCCCCGTATGACAAAATACACCGGCAAAAGCCGCTGAAAACGCGCCTTGCCACGAGACTGAAAATAATGTTCCCCGCGCTGCACCGCGCGTATCGCCGCCGGCGCGGCTATGAGGATTACTGAGCCTATGGACAACAAGCAGAAGGTCGTTTCCAACTTCATATGGCGCTTTATGGAGCGCTTCGGCTCGCAGCTCGTGTCCATTGTGGTGCAGATAGTGCTCGCGCGCATACTCGACCCGGCGGTGTTCGGCACGGTCGCCAAGGTGACGATAATCACGAGCATACTGCTCGTATTCGTGGACAGCGGCATGGCAAACTCCCTCATTCAGAAAAAAGACCCGGATGACCTCGACTTCTCGTCGGTGTTCTATTTCAACGTGGTGTTCTGCCTCGTGCTGTACACCGGGCTTTTCTTCGCCGCGCCCGCAATAGCGCGCTTTTATGACGACGCGCAGCTCACCGCCATTGTGCGTGTGCTGGGGCTGACGGTCGTGGTGTCGGGCGTGAAGAACGTGCAGCAGGCGTATGTGTCCAAAACGCTGCAGTTCAAGCGCTTCTTCTTCGCCACGCTCGGCGGGACGCTTTTGAGCGCGGCGGTGGGTATAGGCATGGTGCTGCGCGGCTTCGGCGTGTGGTCGCTCGTGGCGCAGCAGCTGACCAATGTCACGGTCAACACCGCCATACTCTGGCTCACAGTCGAATGGAAGCCGAAGTGGATGTTCTCGTTTGAACGTCTTGGCGGGCTTTTGAGCTACGGGTGGAAGCTGCTCGTCTCCGGGCTGCTGGACACGGTGTACAATAAGCTGCGCGAGATTATGATAGCGGTGTTCTACACCGACACGGATCTTGCGTATTATAACCGCGGCATGACCTATCCCTATCTCATTGTGGAGAACATAAACGCCTCCATCGACAGCGTGCTTTTGCCGGTGCTCTCGGCGGAGCAGGATCACAAGGAGCAGGTCAGAAGCATGACCCGCCGCGCCATACGCATCAGCACCTATGTGATGATGCCGCTGATGATGGGGCTGGCGGTCTGCGCGGAGCCGCTCATCCGGCTGCTGCTGACCGAAAAATGGCTGCCGTGCGTGCCGTATATGCGCATTTTCTGCTTCAGCTATGCCTTCTACCCGCTGCACACCGCAAATCTCAACGCGATAAAGGCGATGGGCAGGAGCGATATGTTTTTGAAGCTTGAGATAATCAAGAAGGTGTTCGGCGTTGTGATACTGATGATAACGCTGCCCTACGGGGTGTATGTCATGGCGCTGAGTCTGCTGTTCACGAGCGTCATGGCGCAGCTTATCAATTCATGGCCGAACGCGAAGCTCCTCGACTATGCATATATCCAGCAGCTGTGCGATATGCTGCCGGCAATATTGCTGTCGTGTTTGATGGGCGCGCTCGTCTACCCGATAACGCTGCTCGGCTGGAGCGATTGGGTGACACTGCCGGTGCAGGTCATTGCGGGCGCGGCGATATATGTGGCGGGCTCTGTCATCTTCAAGCTCGACAGCTTTGACTATATGCTGTCGATAGTGAAAAGGCTGCTGCACCGCGGCGAGGGCGCGGCAAAGGAGGGCAAGGCATGAGTGATGTGAAAAATGTGTTGGTGTTCCCGGCGGGGACGGAGATCGCGCTGGAAATACACGACGCGCTCAAATTCAGCAAGTTTGTGCGCCTTTTCGGCGCGACGAGCGTGGCGTGCCACGCGGAGTTTGTGTTTGAAAACTGTGTGGGCGGCGTGCCCTTTGTTGACGACCCCGCGCTCATCGACAGCCTCAATGAGATAATAGATAAATATCATATCGACTACGTATATCCCGCGCACGACAGTGCGCTCCTCACGCTCACGCGCGAGCGGGCGCGGCTGCACGCAGTCGTCGTCACCTCCGACGAGCAGACGGTGGAGATCTGCCGGTCAAAGAACAAAACGTATGAATACCTCGCGGGGGCGGACTATCTGCCGCAGAGCTATCCCGATGCCGACAGCGTGTCGGGCTACCCGGTGTTTATCAAGCCCTCCGTGGGTCAGGGCGCGGTCGGCGCGCGGCACATTGACGACCGCGAGCATCTCGACGAGGCGCTCGCCGACGGCGTGGAGTACGCAATATGCGAGTATCTGCCGGGGGAAGAGTTCACGGTGGACTGCTTCACGGACAGGCACGGCGTGCTCCGCTTTGTCGGACCGCGCTCTCGCGCGCGCATCCGCGCCGGCATCTCCGTGCGCTCGCGGGAGTTTGAGCCGGACGCGGGCATCCTCGCCGTTGCGCAGGACATCAACCGCCGTATGCGCTTCAACGGCGCGTGGTTCTTCCAGCTCAAGAAAAATGCGGCGGGGGAGTACCGCCTGATGGAGATCGCGCCGCGCATCGCCGGGACGATGTGCATGGCGCGCAACCTCGGCGTGAATATGCCGCTGCTGACGCTGTATAACATGTGGGGCTATGACGTGGGGATAATCAACAACCGCAATGCCGAGCTTGTAGACCGCGCGTTCATCAACCGCTTTGTGACAGATATAGAGTATGACCGCGTGTATGTCGACTTTGACGACACCGTCACCGTGCGCGGCAGAGTCAACAGCATACTCATGATGTATCTCTATCAGGCGCGAAACGCGGGGAAGCACCTCGTGCTGCTGACAAAGCACGCGGAGGATATACAGGCGAGCATGGACAGATACGCCGTGTCGCCGCGCCTTTTTGACGAGATAATACATATCGCGCCCGGCGCGGACAAGTCGGAGTATATAAAGCCAAATTCAATCTTCATCGACGATTCGTTTGCCGAGAGGAAAACGGTGCTGGAGCGCTGCGGCATACCTGTTTTTGATCTCGACATGGTCGAGAGTCTGCTGGACTGGCGCGCATAGGGCGCGGCAGGATGAACGAAAGGAGACCGAAAAAAATGAGAGAACCGATAAATGTTACGCGCTCCTCCATGCCGGAGTTTGAGGAATACTGCGCGGAGATACGCGATATATGGGACAACCACTGGCTGACGAATATGGGCGAGAAGCACCAAGCGCTTCAGGCGGCGCTGGAAAGCTATCTCGGTGCGGAGCACGTCACGCTCTTCACCAACGGGCATCTCGCGCTGGAGAACATGATAGAGGCTTTTGGGCTGCACGGTGAGATCATCACAACGCCGTTCACCTTTGCCTCCACGACCCACGCCATCCTCCGCTGCGGCTGCACGCCGGTGTTCTGCGACATCCGCCCCGACGACTACACCATCGACGCGGAGAAGATAGAGAGCCTAATCACCGACAGAACCGTCGCCATCCTGCCCGTGCACGTCTACGGCAACCTCTGCGATACGGAGCGTATAGCCGCCATCGCCAAGGCGCACGGACTGCGCGTGCTCTACGACGCGGCGCACGCCTTCGGCGTGAGGAAAAACGGCGTGAGCGCGGCGCTCTTCGGCGATGCGTCGATGTTCTCTTTCCACGCGACGAAGGTGTTCAACACCATTGAGGGCGGCGCGGTGTGCTGCCGCGACGCCGCGCTCGTGCGGCGGCTAAACGATCTGAAGAATTTCGGCATACACGGACCTGACAGCGTGCAGTTTGTCGGCGGCAACGCGAAGATGAACGAATTCTGCGCGGCGATGGGCATATGCAATTTGCGCCATCTCGACGAGGAGATAGCAAAGCGCCGGCACGTGTCGGAAAAGTACGACGCGCGCCTCGGCGGCGTGCCCGGAATACGGCTCAACCCCGCGCAGCCGTGCGTGGAGCGCAATTATGCGTATTACCCCGTCGTATTCGACGGCTATAAGTACACCCGCGACGAGGTGTTCGCGCGCCTCGCGGCGGAGAACATCGTTGCGCGCAAGTATTTCTACCCGCTGACAAATTCGTTCGAGTGCTTCGTCGGGCGCGCGGGCTTCGACCCTGCCGCCACGCCCGTGGCAAGGCATACGGCGGACTCCGTGCTTACCCTCCCGCTCTACGCCGACCTTGCAGATGAGGATGTGGAGCGGATATGCGACATTGTGCTCGGGTGAGGTAAACCAAGGAAAGGTATGACCCTATGAAAGAAAAATTAAACGGCAGCATGAGCAGGAAATGGATAATACGGACGCTGGCGGCGCTTGTCATAGTGCTTGCGCTCTATGCGTCCGTGACGGTGTACATAGATCCGCTTTTTCATTATCACGCACCTCTCACGCAGTATCAATATCCCATAGAGGATGAGCGATACCAAAACGACGGAATACTGCGGCATTTTGAGTATAACGGGATAATAGCCGGAACGTCGCTGTGCCAAAAATTCAAGCCCTCAGAGGCGGACAAGCTTTTTGATGCGAAATTTGTCAAGGTCGCACTCTCAGGCGCGCGATATAAGGAGATAAACGATGAGATAACGCGCGCATTCGGATACGGAAAAGATATAAAGTATGTTATACGCGGGCTAGATCTCAGTTCGCTGGTGATGGATAAGGATGCAATAAGGGACGGCTATAACCCACCGGAGTATCTATATAACAACAACTTGTTTGATGATGTCAATTATGTGTTTAATAAAACTCTGTTCAACAGGAATTTCAAGGTAATAGAGTATACAAAGCAGGGGAAAACCACCACGAGCTTTGACGAATACGGATATACCGACGGGGATCCTACCGGCGGCTTGGAAGTCGTTTTGTCAATGTACACCATCAACGGACGAGCCGAATATCAGCGGAGTCTCACGGACGACGAGCTTCGGCTTCTTGATGAGAATCTGCGGCAAAACGTCACCGCGCTTGTTGAAGCGCATCCCGAAGCGGAATTTTACTATTTCTTCCCGCCATACAGCATTGCATATTGGGATGAGCTTGATAGTAATGGCACGCTTAAATGTAAGCTGGAAGCGATAGAATACACAGTAAAAGAGCTTCTCAAATACCCAAATATAAAGCTGTTCGCATTTTGCGGAGATTTTGACACCGTCAGCGACCTCTCAAATTATAAAGATCAGGTGCATTATCGCGGGCATGTCTGCACAACGCTGCTTGAATATATGGCAGTCGGGAAATATCTTATTACGCAGGATAATTATCAGGAGTATCTGGCAGACATAGGAGAGTTTTATCACAATTACGACTATGCCGCGCTTCACGCAGGGCAGGAGGACTAGAGAAAGATGCTGTTCAACTCATATGTGTTTATATTCCTGTTTCTCCCGCTGACCTTGCTGGGCTATTACCTGATCGGACGCACGGGGAAAGCTCGCTTGGGAAATATTTTTCTTATAGCCATGTCGCTGTGGTTCTACGGATATTTTAACCCCAGATATCTTTTTATTATCTGCGGCAGCATAATCTTTAACTTTGCCGCGTCAAAGGGCATACAGCATTGCCATACAAAGCAGCACGCAAAAATCGTCACCGTGCTCGCAGTACTGGTCAACATTGCCGTGATCTTCTATTACAAGTACTACGATTTCTTTATAGAAAATGTAAATTCGGTGTTTCGTGCATCGTTTGAGCTGCGGCATATTGTGCTGCCGCTCGGGATCAGCTTTTTCACGTTCCAGCAGATCTCATATATTGTCGATTCCTATCGCGGCGAAACAGACGGATATTCCTTTGATGAGTATACCCTGTTCGTCTGCTACTTTCCGCAGCTTATTGCCGGACCGATAGTGCTGCATAATGAGCTCATCCCTCAATTTCGTGATGCCTCAACACGTCGGTTCAACGCGGAAAGCTTTGCGCGCGGAATGTACATATTTGCAATAGGTCTGTTCAAAAAGGTCTTGGTTGCGGACACATTTTCCGCGGCTGTGACTTGGGGCTTCTCAAATGTGAGCGGTATAGGCGCGCTTGAGGCGTGGATTGTCTCCCTGTCGTATACGTTCCAGCTTTATTTTGATTTCAGCGGCTACTGTGATATGGCAATAGGCATCGGCTGCATGATGAATATTGACCTGCCGCAAAACTTCAATTCGCCGTATAAGGCGCTGTCCATTCCGGAATTCTGGTCGCGCTGGCATATGACGCTCACGCGCTTTCTGCGCACGTACATATATTTCCCGCTCGGAGGAAGCCGCAGAGGCACGGTGCGCACATATGCAAACATTATGATCGTGTTCCTCGCCAGCGGGATCTGGCACGGCGCAAACTGGACGTTCATTGTCTGGGGACTCCTGCACGGTGTGCTCAACTGCCTGACACGGATTTTCAAGCGACCGTATGAAAAGCTCAATACGGTGACGCAATGGATGATCACATTTTTCTTCGTAAATGTCCTGTGGGTGGTGTTCCGCGCCGACAGTCTGAGCCAAGCCGGAGAATTTATTATGCATATGCTCTTCTCTCCAAATCTCAACATAAGCAGCGAGCTTTCGTCCTGCTTTATGCTTGTAGAGTTTACGCAGCTTATTTACATGATACCGGAGAGCGTGCTCTACTACGTGAACAATTACGGAATATGGATTTTTCTCTTGCTCGCACTGTTTGCGGTGCTTAATCTAAAAAACAGCAAGGAGCTTCGATTTAAGCCGACCCTTGCGCGCTCCGTGCTGACAGTGGTGTTCATGTTCTGGTCGATCGTGTCGCTCTGCGGAGTATCTGAGTTTCTGTATTTTAATTTCTGACAACGGTCAAGGGTGTTGAGGGTAATCAAGCATGACACGTATACTTTTCATCTGCCACGGCAATATCTGCCGCAGCCCGACGGCGGAGTATATAATGAAGAACCTCGTGCACCGCGCGGGGCTGGAGGACGAATTCGATATCGCCTCCGCCGCGACGAGCACGGAGGCACTGAGCAGCGGCGTATATCCCCCGGCGCGGCGTATACTCACCGCGCACGGGATCGAATGTTCCGCCCACCGCGCGCGCCAAATGCGCCGTGACGACTATGCGCGCTTTGACCTCATTATCAGCATGGACGAGGAGAACAGGCGGAATCTTGACTGCTTTTACGCCGGCGACCCGGAGGGGAAAATACACAACCTGCTCGATTACGCCGGACGCGCGGGCGAGGCTGTTGCCGACCCGTGGTACACGCGCGATTTTCAGCGCGCGTGGGACGACATCCACGCCGGGTGCACGGGGCTGCTGGACGCGCTGACCGGCACGGTGACGCTTGATTTCTCTTCCTGCCGCGACCGTGAGGGGCTGTACGCCGTGCTGCGCGGCAAAATGCCGTGGGAGGACTGGTACGGTGAAAACCTCGACGCGCTGTGGGACATACTCACAGCCCAATCGCACGAGCGCAGACGCTTTCGCATTATCCCGCCCGATGAGAGCACGGATGCGGACGTGCGCGAGTACGCCGAGAAAGTGGAAAATGTGTTCCGTCTCGCGGGTGCGCTGGCAGAATCGGCGAAGCCATAATATAAGGGCAATACATAAGCTCTGCGCCAAGCTCAGCTGGGCTTTGCAGCCGCATTTTGCAAAAAAGGGGGCTGTCTCAAAATGCGAATTGCAAGAGAATAGCCCTCTTCAAAAGTTAGATA
>CAVGKI010000046.1:0-12850 GCA_963629655.1 Butyricicoccaceae bacterium
CAGGCTCAGACCAAGGGCAGCTCTATTACTTTCGCAACTACGCAGACCACATTCACCATTATGGCGGATGAAAATGGTGATTGGCGAAAGACTGAGACTTTTGAAACTGAGGCAGAAGCAAAGACTTGGATCAATACTCAGTGCGCCATCGCAACGTCGCCGGGCGGCTGATAGTTCAAATTTGCGCGGGAGAGCTGTTGCAACGGCTCTCCCGCAGTTTTTACGACATGGAGGTTGTTACCGGTGGACGCAATGATAAGCGCCGTAATAAACGGCAAAATAAGGCCTCTGCATTATTCGGTAGAGGTCATGTTTGAGATAAACCGGCTATACGGGTCTGTGCAGGACGCGCTTGAACTGCTCCAAAAGCAGGACCGAGAGGGATTCGCCTGTCTGCGGCAGCTCGTTGTTATGATGGCCAATGATGCGGAACTGTGCCGCCGTGCTGAGGGCTATGATAAAAGCGATATGCTGTCGGAAACAGATATTACAACGAGAATCCGTCCGGGCGTCCATTTGCACCTGATAGATGCGGTAATGCAGGCGATAACACTTGGCTATAAGCAAGAGACCGCGAATGAATCTGAAACAGAAACTGATTTAGGGCTGCTTGAACTGCAAAAAAAAGAGGTAGCCGGGATCTGAGGGCTGAATACACCTATTTTGCAACCGTGCAACTGCACCTTTCACGGATTGAATTCGGCCGGATGACCCCCGGCTTGTTTTTTGATATGGTGCAAATCTGGACAAAAGCAAACAGACCCACAAAGTCCAGCAACGACATCGATGATTAGCGAGGGCAGAGTATGGCAACCAGAACAATTTCCACCCGCGTTGCGGTAGAGGGTGAAAGTCAGTACCGTGCCGCGATAACCGGGATAAACGCTGAACTTCGCAATATGCAATCTGCTCTCAAAATGACAGAGAGCCAGTATAAAAATAATGCGACTTCAACAGAGGCGCTTACGGCCAAGGGCAAGGCACTCAACGACTTGCTCGTAAGCCAGAAAAGCAAAGTATCCGCGCTTGAAGCTGGATTAAAAAATGCGCAAGAGGCTGAGCGCCAGTATGCCCAGCGAAAAGCGGAACTCAGTAAAAAGATAGAGGATAATGTTAAGGCCCTTGATGAACTGAAAAAGAAGTCTGGGGATACGAGCGCTGAAGAGAAAAAGCTGACCGAGGAGAATGAACGGCTCAACGCAGAACTCAGGAAGAATGAGGACTACCTGAATGCCGCAAAAAAGGCCGTTAACAACTGGCAGACAGATTTGAATAAGGCCAGGACCGCCGTAAACGAGACCGAAGACGCCATACGTCAGAATTCGGCGGCGCTGGATAACAACAAGCGCAAAGTGCAGGGAAACACCGATGCTATCAACGGGCTTGCCCAAGCGTTGGCTGCATCGGGATTGAAGCAATCCATACGTGAAATAGTGGAGGCATTGACGGAGTGTGTCGATGCCTCCGTTGAATTTGAGTCGGCAATGGCCGGCGTCGCAAAAACAACGGACCTCACCGATAAAGAATTATCCACAATGGGAGGCCAGATAAAAGAGCTCTCAACTGATATTCCGATAACCGCAAAAGAACTGGCGGGCATAGTCGAGACCGCTGGACAGCTCGGCATAGAAAAAGAGAACCTTGTGTCATTTGCGACCGTCATGGCAGATCTCGGAGTTGCAACAAATCTCACATCAGAGGAAGCAGCAACGATGCTTGCCAGATTTGCGAATGTGACAGGGATGGCACCTGAGCTGTATGAGAACCTGGGTTCTGTTATCGTAGATTTGGGAAACTCCTTTGCAACAACCGAATCCGAAATCGTAAATATGGGTCAGCGTCTCGCTGCTGCGGGTAAGCTGGCGGGGCTGACAGAACCTGAAATAATGGCTCTCGCAACGGCGATGTCCTCTGTTGGTATAGAAGCCGAGGCAGGCGGTACAGCAATGACGCAGACATTGACTGCGATTGAAAAAGCCGTAGCCGAGGGTGGTAACAGCCTTGCACAGTTCGCGGATGTTTCCGGAATGACGGCGGAGCAATTCGCCGCAGCGTGGCAGAATGATCCCATTGCTGCAATTCAGGCATTTATAGAGGGCCTTGGAAAGCTTGACGAAAAAGGCGAAAGCGCAACACTCGTGCTTGACGAGATGGGGCTTTCCGGTATTCGTCAGAGTAATATGCTGAAATCTCTTGCCACGGCATCCGGGCTGCTTTCCAATGCGGTAGACACGGCCAATACTGCATGGGCTGAGAACACCGCACTGATGAAAGAAGCATCCACTCGATATGCGACCACAGAAAGCAAAATCACGATGTTTGAAAACAGCGTGAATAATCTCAAAATTGCCATAGGCGACCAGCTCACGCCCGCGATTGCTGACCTTGCAACCAAGGGTACGGATATCGTCAAGTGGGCAACAGATTTCGTTCAAGCCAATGATTGGCTCGTTCCAACGATAACCGCTCTCACGGCAGGACTAACTTCTTTCACTACGGTTTTAGCTTCGTATATGGCGATTACTAAAGTGGTTATTCCTATCATAAAAGCATTCAATGCCGTCCTTATGGGGAATCCAGCGCTTGCGGTCGCCACGGCGGTAATCACGCTTGTATCGGCTATTGCAGCACTCGCGGCAGCTACACCGTCCGCCACAAAAGAGGCTGACGCTC
The DNA here is from genome assembly GCA_963629655.1 of Butyricicoccaceae bacterium. Taxonomy (GTDB): domain Bacteria; phylum Bacillota; class Clostridia; order Oscillospirales; family Oscillospiraceae; genus Limivicinus. Next base: position 2,674 of record CAVGKI010000046.1, read on the forward strand.
TGAATGACACTCTTGACGATTGCAACAAAGCGTTTGAAGATGCGCGTAAGAATTTCAACGAAACCTCAGAAGAAATCGAAGCGACATCTATCGTAATCGCTAAACACATAGACCGGCTCGACGAACTCAATTCAAAAACTGCGCTTACCAAAGAAGAGCAGGCCGAATATAATTCCATAGTCAGCAGACTGCGTGAGCTGCTGCCGGATGTCAATATACAGATGGATGAGACTACTGGCAGACTGCAAACGACGACTGAGGAGTTGCGGCTCGGCGCTCAGGCGTGGAAAGAATACGCGCAGGAACAGGCTTTTGCAACTATCCTGTCCGAACAGCAGGCGGCGCTTGTTGAAACTCAAGTCAATCTCGAGAAAGCACGGATTCAGTTAGAAAAATACAACGAAACCGCAACGCAGGGCACTTATGATTATATCGCTGCGCTTGACGCAGAAAAAGCGGCACGCGAGGCTTATGCCGAGGCTGCTGTCGAATCTCACGGTAAAGAAACCGAGGCACTTACTGCCGCCCGTGAAAAATCAGAAGAAGCCAGCCAAAAAGTATTTGAGATAATGAATCAGCTTACCGACAGCGAGGTTCAGGCTGGGGAGGCAATGTTCGCATTGCAAGAGAGCATAGATGAAGCAAGCGCGAGCGTTGACGAACAAGCCGCGCAGCTTGCGGAAACTCAGGCCATGGTAGACTCTTACAAGGAGAGTTTGAACGGTGCCGCGGAAACCTCGCAGCAGATGGCCGAGAGCATAAGCGATGCCAATGAGACGCTGAACACGTTAGGCGATGGTGCTGGGGAGAGTATTGCGCAGGTGCCTGAGGCAACAGCTACGGCAATGGCTGAGACGAAAGCGCAGGTTGACAGCGCAAAACCTGAAATCACGGCAACGGTTACAGATATGGGCTTGCAGGCTGCTACTGGATATCAGGAGCAGCTTTCTAATATGGTTGATACGACCACACAGGTATTGTCAGATGTCAATCAGACTGTATCAGGCTATGCAAGCAGCGCATATAACGCCGGGTATGGCATAGGTGCTGCAATTTCTCAGGGAGCAGCGGTCGGTGTCAGAGCTTACGCCGCTCAGGTAGCAGCTGAAGCGGCGGCAATGGTGCGCAATGCTATCGCTGCCGCAAAGCAAGCTGCACAGTCAAATTCTCCGTCGAAAAAGACAATAGCTCTCGGCAATGACCTTGGCAAAGGCCTTATTATCGGTATTCGAGAGATGGAAGATGCGGTAGCTGAAGAGATGCGTGACACTATGAAAAAAATCGTGGATGTGCAGATTGAAGTACCGGAGATCCCGGACAACACAACAGCGATACTCAAGGCCATAGGGAGTGTTCCCTCCACAGACGATAGACTTCTTGCTGAAATAGACAAGCTGGCGAATGCAAAAAATCGTCAAATAAACATGAATCTGACGCAAAACATCTATGCGGATGACACCAGCTATGCCGGGCAACAGCGAGAGGCAAAGCGCAATTTGAGACAGATAGCAAGGGAGCTGAACAGATGAGGAGCAAATACATTGAAAAGCTTACATTTACCAACGAAAATGGCTCAACGATAGAGTTTTCCGTTAATTCTGTTTTCCATTGCAATATCTCAAAAGATGTATCCGGGCTGTCCGATGTCGAGAACGAGATATATTCCACATCAGGCATAAATCAGGCCGGTGCCACATATCTGGGGTATCATATTGCAAGTCGTGACATTGAAATAGTCGGACACATAAACGAGCTGGATAAAGCCATCGTGCGTGAATACCGGCACCAGCTCAATCATGCGCTGAACCCTACATATTCTGCTGTTCTGGTGTATCAGCATGACAGCTTTACGCGGCAGATAAAGTGCAAGGTTAATTCCGCGCCACACTTCGACGCAGACGGCATTTTTTTGCGATTTACCATCAATCTATTATGCCTGAATCCATTCTGGACAGACGAAGCTGAAACGTATACGCAGATTGCGACGTGGATAGGCGGCATGATATTTGATAGTGTGGACGGATTGCAACTGACCAACAGCGAGGATGACCCTCAATGGGAGGTGGGATACCGCCTCCCGAATCTCATCACCAATATTGAGAACACCGGCGATGCTACTACAGGACTGACAATAACCTTTGCCGCACAGGGTGCTGTTTCAAATCCCGGTCTGATTGATGTCAAGACGCAAGAATATATTCAGGTAAATATGGATATGCTCGCCGGCGAAGAGATAACGATTAAAACGGGATATGGCGAGAAGTCGGTCACGTTCAAGAATCAGCGCGGCGAAGAAAGCGATATTTTTCGTTATCTGGATATTCAGTCAACGTATTTGCAGCTTGCCATTGGCGACAATCCCTATCGTTACTACGCTGCGTCAGGTGAGGACAATCTCAATGTGACGATCAAACACAGCAATCTGTATCTGGGGGTGTAGTGATGGAGCTGTATATCTACGATGCGGAGATGAATATGCTCGGCATTGTTGAGCAGATAACGAGCCTTATATGGACACGCAGATATTGGGATTGCGGCGAGTTCAAGCTTCTTGTACCATTCAATGATGCACATAACCGTCTGCTGCAAGCCGAAAATATCGTAATCAAGCACGGTGACGATGAAGCGGCGGAAATTCTCTATACAAATATCAGCAAAAATCTTGAGGGCTATGAGGTTATTGAAGTACAGGGTAAATTTCTGCTGAATTGGATTTCTCGGCGCGTCATTGCAACGCCGTTCGTCAACGTTTCAGCTACGGCGCAAGTGCTTATCCGCCGCATGGTTAATGAAAACTGCATAGATACTACGCCGGAGCGAAAACTCCCGGCGTTTTCTTTACATGAAGACGCGGTTATAAGCGGGAAGAGCATTCCATACAATTCAGAACCTTATGCCAATGTTCAGGATGCTGCTGTGGAGTTGGCCGAAGGGTCAAAGATAGGGATGAAGGTCATCACCGACCGTGCTGCCGGCACGCACCAGTTCTCAGTGTATAAGGGCGTTGATTGCACAGCGGACAACACCGCAGGTAATCCACCGTGTATCTTTTCTCAAGAGTACGACAATGTGCTGGAGCAGGAATATACGAAGTCTACTGAAAAGCACAAAACCACGGCATATGTTACCGGCGAAGAGACCGAAAATAAGTCTCCTGTGCTCGTCATTGTGAACGGCGAGAATTCTGGTCTTGCCAGAAAAGAGCTATATGTATCAGCTGGGGATATCAAACAGACGTACAAAGACGACGATGACAAGGAGATCACGTTGACTGATGCCGAGTATGAATCGGCTTTGGCTGCACGCGGCGGGGAAAAGCTGGAACAGTATCCGATATCTCAGGCATTTTCGTCTGAAATAAACGTAGGGGCAAATCTCGTTTATCGGAAGGACTTTGACCTCGGCGATAGAGTGACATGCGTGAATAAAACGTGGAATGTGCGCATCGACGCAAGGATTACAGAAATCTCTGAAATATATGAGGTTGACGGTGAGGGATTGGAGATCACTTTCGGAGAGTCAATTCCGAGCATCTATAAACAAATAAAATCTATGGCAACAGGAGGTTAATCATGGCGGAAAGAGGTAGCTTTTTCAACTCCGTGTCAGGCGACCGCAAATACTCCGCTGAGGACTGGGCGGCATACTTTGCATCGTTTGTGTCCAATGGGGTGTATGCAAATCCGAGCAATGGATTGCAGGTAGTTATTGCAACTGGCATGGGCATAACGATTAAAGCTGGAGCAGGTTTTATCAACGGATATTTTTACCGCAACACCACGGACCTTGGCAAAACGCTCTCTGTCGCGGATGGCGTTTACAACCGAATAGATAGAATCGTTCTTCGGTGGAGCTTGCTCAACCGAAAGTTGTCTGTTGAGGTGCTGGAGGGCGTGCCTGCAACGACGCCGACCGCAACAGCTCTTACGAGAGACGCGGAAATATATGAAATCGCACTTGCGGATGTTTACATCGGCAGAGGTGTAACCGCCATTTTGCAGTCTAATATTACTGACCGCAGATTCGACAGTAGCCTTTGCGGAATTGTCACCGGCATAATAGACCAGTTCGATTTTTCATCTCTCTGCACTCAGTTTGACGCGTTCTTTGCCGAATATAAGGTACGCATTGCGAACGAATACGACTATTTTCAGTCGCTTGGTCAGGCTCGATATGACTCGTTCGACCAAGCTATGGATACATTCGAGGCTTCTGCACAGAGCAATTTCAACGACTGGTTTGCAAACCTTCAGTATGTTCTCGACGGCGATGTTGCCGGACACCTGCAAAATGAGATAGACGCAATGGAGGCTGTTGTCAACACAGCAGTTGCCGAGCTTGAACAGTCTATGCAGGAAACCATTGAAGAAGTGCGCCTTACTGGCTTCTCAACATATACTCACGCAAAGGAAGGTACGGTACACTCTCTTACACTGGCAGGCGGTGGGAGCAATGTGAAATTCGTTGCAACAGCCGCATACGCGAAAAACGACACATTCAAGGTGAACGGCGGTCCTGTGACGGTGCGACTGCCGAACGGCAAAGCTCCCGGAAACAATTTCTTTGTGACTGGGGCTGTTGTTATCGGCTTCCTGTCTGGTACCGATTTCTTCTTGGTCGGCGGTGGGGGCGGTGGGTCCGGTGAACAGTATCTCGCAACTCTCACGGTGGCAAATTGGTATCAGCAAACGCCAGACACGTCGGAAGAGTTCTGGTATGCCTACGACATTGCGCCAAGCGACTTCGACAGTAATGAGCAAGATGTAGTTGTGTCTGCGGCCAACGCTGATACATACGACTGGTTTGCAAAGAATGCCTTTTATGAACTTGCGATAAAGAATACGGGATTTTCAATACAGGCCAAAGAGAAACCGACAAAGGCATTGCAGATATTCTATGAATTAAAAACGAGGGGTGAAAGCTGATGAGTGGAATTCTTTTGGGCGCACGTCCTGAAATACAAAAACCGAAAACAGCGAGATCTTACGGCGTGCTGTGGTCAGGTGGACCGAGCACGCAGTTTTCTCGTCTGGGTGATGCGATAGGTTTTACTGACCCTGTGCCGGGCGTCGGAGCAACGGTCGGCTCATCGCCGTTTGATGATATCTGGCCGTGGAGCGGCATGAAAGAATTCAACGTTATCAACGATGCAATCACCTATGAAAAGGGCGTAGATTCTGCATTCAGCCGTTCTGCATTTGATACCGTGGTAAGGGTGCCGAAATTCTGGTATAAGATTGCGGCAACAGGGGCAGAGTGGCAGTTACATATTGCAAACGGTCCCATGGTCGGGTATACGCTGCATCCCGCTTTTGAGGGAAAGGATGCCATCTACGTTGGCAAGTATCTTGCGGGCAATAGCTATGTATCGAAATCGGCAGTAAAACCGGTCGTGAGCATCACACGAGCTACATTACGAAGCAATGCCAGAAACAAGGGCGCGCATTGGGATATGATGAACATTGCTGCATGGTCGGCCGTGGTTATGTTGTATCTCGTGGAATATGCGGACTGGGACTCTCAGGCCGTTGTTGGCAAGGGCTATACAAGCGGTTCAGCCGCTATAAGCTGCGGCGGAACTGATAGCATGGCATACCACACAGGCCGCCCGGCAGGAACGGACGGGCAAACATCTATCCAGTACCGCGGCATTGAGGATCTCTGGGGCAATGTCTGGCAGTGGATCGACGGTATCAATTTTAGCGGAACACAGGCTTATTATTGCCTCGACCGTTCTAATTTCGGCGATGACAAATCTGCTGGATACTCGCAGTTGAGCTATGCTTGTTGCAGTGGCAGTGGAGATTTTCCAAAGACACAGGGCATTGATGCAAATGCGCCGTGGCTTTTCTTGCCCACCTCAACAGGCGGCAGCAATGCAACATATATCCCGGATGGATGGTGGACGTCCTCCGGATGGAGGGTCTTCGGAGTTGGCGGTAGTTATGGCGATGGTCTTGCCGCTGGCTTGCTTGCGCGGACTGCGGGCACTGCTTCGTCGAGCGCGTACGCGTACTTTGGCGGTCGGCTCCTTTATATCCCCTGATAGGGGTCTGGGGGCCGCAGCCCCCAGTTATTATGTCGGCGTAGCCGACCGATTTTTATAAAATTGTCTTACGCATTTCGTAATTATGTGCCGGAAATAGTAATAATAAAACGAAATGCTGACAGAACAGAATTCGCTTTTTATTATTCTCTGGGGCTGCGTGTGTTAGTTCTCCCCATTGTTTCTGGTCTTCAAAGTTGGCGGTAGATATGACAATGGTCTTGCCGCTGGCTTGCTTGCGCGGACTGCGAACAATGCTTCGTCGAACGCGAACGCGAACAATGGCGGTCGGCTGCTTGTTTCAGACCTCTACTCCATTGCACACGCACGCTCCATGCCGCTTGGCAAAAATATTGCCGCAAGGACAGGGCTTAGTAGGTTTTTCTCGAAAGGCCTTGAGGCAAACAAGGAGGGCATTTCTCGAATGCCTAAGAGAGTCGGATTCCTATATGAAAAGATGTGCAACAAGGATTTGATCCGCATTGCTATCATCAACAGCTCACGTCACAAAAGGCACAGGCATGATGTCCAGAAAGTAATTCGTAACATGGACAAGTATGTTGATAAAACATACGACCTTCTCCTTGCTGAAGCTTTCAGACCATCAATGCCGAAAAAGAAAATACGGTATGACACAGCAAGCCGTAAGGAACGGGAAATCAGCGTTGTACCGTACTGGCCGGATGGGGTCATTCATCAGCTCATGGTTCTTGTGCTTAAAGACACACTCATGAAAGGTATGTATGCATGGACCTGCGCGGCCATCCCCGGACGTGGAGGCTCACGAGCTGAGAAGTATGTACGGCGTTCTATAAGGCAGGATGTCAAAGGAACTAAGTATATTTTGAAGCTCGACATCAAGAAGTTTTATCCAAGCATAAACCACGCAAAAGTTATGGCTGCTCTTTCACGAAAAGTGAAAGACAAACGATTTCTCGGCATGGTCTCTGCCATCCTTGATACCAGTGACGCCGGTCTGCCGATAGGCTTTTACATCTGCCAGTGGCTTGCAAACTTTTATCTTGAGCCGCTGGATAGATATATCTGTTCTCTCGACGGGTGCGATCATTATGTCAGGTACATGGATGATATTGTTGTTATGGGCAGGAACAAGAAGAAGCTCCATAAAATCCGCAAACTTATAGATGCGTATTTGCGTGAAGAAATGCTGCTGACTGTAAAAGACAATTGGCAGGTGTTTCCACTCAGGTCAAGGCCGCTGGATTTCGTTGGGGTGAAACAGTATAGGAAATATCGCACAATACGTAAAAGAACATTTCTTAGGTTTATCCGACAGTGCCGACGCGCAATCAAACGCAAGGCCAAAGGATGGAGCATACCGCCGAGAATGGCATCCGCTCTTATTTCAAGAGCGGGGCTGCTCAAAGGCGTTAATTGCTATAAGGCAAGGCAAAAATACTACACTCCAATTGGAGAAAAACTATTAAAGGATGTGATACGGAATGAAAGTAAGAGGCGGAACAAAGCCGGTTACAGCATTCACTTTGGAGGCAATCCCCAAAAAGCTGGGCAAGTCTATGGTTAGATTCTTCCAGAACATCAAGGCATTTTCTGAGGAGAAAGACGGTGTCAAAACTGTTGGCTGGGAGTGGGATGAATATCATCTTGAGATGAATTCATACGGAGGCCTCGCCGAGGACGTCGCCGCCAACCTCGCGCAGCTTTTGGCTCAGGCGAAAGCAATCGAGGATGAGAAGAATATCATCCCCGACCTTCAGTCAAGCCAGTCTCAAATGCGCTCGGATATTGAGTATCTTTCTATGATGACGGAGGTGGATCTGTAATGGCTGATACTGCTCATTCGCCCAAGTATGCTACGGTAAAGAAATATTATGACGCGGGGCTGTGGCCTGTGAATCGCGTTTACAACGCGGTCGGCAGATGGATAACGGCCGATGAGTATAGGGAGATCACCGGCATCCCTTATGCTGCGGCTGAGGAATAACAGGAGGCTAAATGAACAATCTGCAACTCATAGAGGGGTTGTGCAATCAGATTGAAATTCAGAACGAAATAATAAAGCGTCTTGCAACACGCCTTGCCGAAATCTCTGCTTTGACAGAGGAAGAGCAGAGAGAAATCAACGTTGCACACAATGCATATAAAAATCTGATTGACGATACCTTTATCTAAGCTGTCTCGAAAGAGGCGGCTTTTTTGTTGCAGATTTTCGGGAGGAACTTAGTTATGAATATCATAGAAAATGCAGTAGCGAGAGCCAGAGAAATAACCGCGGATGATTCGCACGGCTATGACCAAGCAAACAGATGGGGGCCTGACTATGATTGTAGCAGCTTGGTGATAGACTGCTTCAAGAGAGCGGGGATATCCCTGAGCTGCACCTACACAGGCAATATGCGCTCCGACATGTTGCAACATGGCTTTGAAGACGTGACGGGCAGCGTTGACCTCACGACTGGCGCAGGACTTGAACGCGGTGACGTGCTCTTAAACCACATTCACCACACTGCTCTGCATATAGGCGGCGGTCAGCTCGTGCAGGCAAGTATCAACGAGGCTGGCGGTGCGACCGGAGGACAGACCGGGGATCAGACTGGGCGAGAGATATACACGCGCAGTTACTATAATTATCCCTGGGATTGCGTGCTCAGGTATAAGGGATCAGAGACGGAGGCTGTGCCGGATGTCAGGAAACCGACGCAGTATGTCATGGTCGAGCTGCCTATGCTGGAAAGCGGACAGGCTGGGGTCGTCGTGGCAATGCTGCAAGCAGCGCTTAAATACCTCGGCTATGACCCGACATGGGTTGATGGAGAATTTGGAGTGCGGACAAACAATATGCTCATGGCCTTTCAGGCTGAACACGGACTTGACGCGGATGGTATTTGCGGTCAACAGACGTGGACGGCCTTGGTCAAGTAAGGAGCCGGGAGATGGTAGAGATAATAACCGCAATAATATCTGCGGCCTCGCTTGTGACTGTCGCAGTGATAACAAATCACATGAGCAAAGACCGAAAAGCCGCTGAGTTGCGAAATACCCGGAGAGAAAAAGAAGCTCGGCTCTCTATGGATATGATGATGGCGTCTATCGAACTCGGAGAGATAAACGCCATAGCGCTTCAGGGCGGCCATCTCAACGGCAATGTGGAGGCCGCACGATCAAAGGCAGACGCAGCAAAGAAGGCCTATGAAAACTGGCTCAAGGACATAGGCGCCAATGTTATAAATTAAAAAGGAGAAAAAACTATGAGTAATTACACCATGCTTCTCATCATCGTTACCGTCGTAATCTGCGTATTTGGCGGTATTTGTCTTTTGATTCCGTATCTCGTGCGGAAAGGAATCAATATCTCGGGCATACTGTCCGGCACCGGCTCGGCGCTTGACGCGGCTGGAATAGTCGTTGATGGAATAAAAGAGTTTGTGCCTGAAACGCCCAGCTTGTGCATAGTAGAACGCATTATTGATTATGCCAAGACCGCCGTGAACGCCGCAGAGCAGATGTACAAAGCCAGCCAGATAGCCGCGGATGAACGCAATGCCAAAGCGACCGAAATTGTGTATAAGCTCCTTGAAGCAGCAGATATTGAAGTGACCGACAAGCTCAAGGATGTTGTTGATGGTTGCATAGAGGCGGCTGTATTCGTGCTGCCCAAGACTACCGCATAATTCTTGCCCCTCTCAGTCCTGAATCTTTGGACTGGGAGGGGCTTTTTCTCGTTTGTGGACTTTGCGCTTGTTGGGCTTTATGATAGCGGCAGAGGATGTGACCTGCGTCTACATTCCCAACTCAGCACATAAGCGTTGCAACGCTTTCTCACGGCTCAGGGACAGCATATATAGCAAATTCATTCGTTCCACGCTTCGGGCCGTAATAGTTCTTGCCCAAAAAGATTATACCATTGCCCACAGTTCGGACATTCGCAAGCTCCAGCGTACTCATTCCAGAGTTGGATTCTCTTGCCACATGAGCAAACACCAGACGCGTTCTCGCGGTATTTGCGCTTGTGACAGAGGATTCTATTCCACCGTACAAAATCGTCTGGATGCGCCATGCACCACAGATAGTTTTCGGTGGCTGCCTCGGTTGCACTGGGAAGCAGGCGCCCGCTTTCGTCACACGGAAAAGTAAATCCGTTGTTGTGCC
>CAVGKI010000047.1:0-12508 GCA_963629655.1 Butyricicoccaceae bacterium
ATGCGGTATTGCCTTAGTATTATATTACGCATATAGGAAAAATGGAACAGGGAGGTTTGTATTTTCTGCGCAAACAATTTTAGTCAGTTCGCCCACATTTCGGCCGCAGCGGCGCAATAAAATTTCGTCAAAGCTGACCATTTGAAATCTGCTCCGAAAGGTGATATACTATTATTGTTAAATAAGGAAGGCAGACATTAAATGTCCCTCGCTCATTGTCGGATGAGCGAGGGACTATTTTTTTGCCCATATTAGGAGGAAAACTATGCCACACAGCAAAAAAGAAGGAATATTATTGAGTGTTATCATGAGCCTTGTCATGATATACGTCATGGCGGCGCTCAACGAGTGCGTGAAGAGCGGCGCACTGACGGCGGACGCATGGCTCGTTTCGCTCAAGCGCCTGCCGCTTGGCTTCCTTGTCGGAATCATCTGCGACATGGCGCTCTGTACACCGCTGTCGCTGCGCCTCGCCCGCGCGATTGTCAAAGCGTAATGCCCATATGACACAAGAGGAAAGCCTTACTCAACCGTCAGCTCCGCAGATATGGACACTGCCGTCTCTGTCAGCACGACTTTCATCGTGCCTGTGCAGCTTAGTGAGACGGTGTCTATCTCGCCGTTTGTGACCGTCAACTCCGCCGTGCCGGAGGAGAACACCGCGCCGAGCGTTTCCGCCTCCGGCGCAATGATGGAGACGATGCGCTCTATGCTGTCGCTGTCGAGCTGCATGGTGTACACGGTGCTATCGCCGCGCGTTAGGCTCGTCACATCGCCGCTTATGCACGCGAGGTACACCACATCCGCCAGCCCCACGTACTTTGCTGCGGTCTGTTCGCCGGATTCACCGCCGCTGCCGTCAATGTCGATGCCAATGTCGTTCTTGCCGATGCGGTAGCTGCGCTTGCCGTCCGTCAATGTGCTGCTCACATCCAGCGTTGTGTTCAGCACGACAGGACCGCAGTCCGCGCGCAGCGCAAGCCTGCCCGTCACGCTCTCACGTGAGGACAGCGCCGACCATGCGGAGATGACGTTCATCACCTCGCCGGTGAGCGTGTCGAGGCTGTCCGCGTCGCTGCTTGCGATGGCAGCGCTGACCGCCTCCGGCAGGGTGAGCGAGGAGGCGCAGACAATGCCGTCGATCACGGCGCTCACGGTGAACGCCGTGCCGTCGGGCAGCTCTCCGTCGGCGGTGAGGGCGATACGCTCGACCGCGCCGCCCGTGAGCTTGAGCGTCAGCACCGCGCTGCCGACCGTCAGGCTGTCGCTGCCCAGCTCCGGGCAGAGCGTGCGCAGCAGCGCGTCCGCCTGCTCCGCGCCGACGGTCAGGCTGTAATTGCCGTCCTCATCCGCCGACACGTCAACATCCTTGTACACCGCCGCGAGCTTTGCCGGCAGCGTGCCGTAATCCGGCGTGCTGCTGCCGAGCGCGTAAGCCTTGCCGTTTTCGAGGATAAGCATATCCTCCGCAAAGTACAGCGGCGCGCTGCCGAGCTGTGCGCACGTCACGCGCACGCCGTCAAACGTGCCGACGCTCACGGGAATGCCGGCTTCAAGCTCCGTGCCGCCGACGGTCGCGTCGACCGATATGTTCATCTCAAGCTGAGGGCTTTCGCAGAGTGAAGCTAGCGCGCGGTACGGGGTCAGAACGCCGCTCACTTTCGGCAGAAGTGCGAACGCCGCCGCGGCGATGCCCGCCAGCAGCACAAGACACACCGCCAATATGACAAGCCTTTTCTTTCTTGAATTTTTTTGCATCTCCGCGCCCTCCGCCGGAAACACCTCCGCGTCCATGATGTCGGTCTTGGCGGGCTTTTTTATGCCGTTCATTGCTCCTCCAATTGCGCCGCGTCTGCGGCGCAGAGTTATTATAAGCGCCGTTATAAGCGCTGCGGCTGCGATTGCGCCTGCCGCAGCCATGATAATACGCGCCGAGCCGCCCTCCGCCACGGCAGCAAGGTCAAACTCGTCCCCCTCAACGGTAAAGGCGAGATAGCTGCCGAAGCTCTCCGCGTCCGCGCGCGTCCAGCGCCCGTCATGCGTCACGTACACCGCGATGCTGCCGGAATCGACCTCCGGCGGGAGATAGTGCACGGTGTGCGTGCTCTGCCCGTCGCTCGGCAGAGTGATATGCCACTGCTCAAGGACATTGCCGGGAGCGCCGGTGACGGTGCTGTCGCTGTCGGTCACGCTGTCCGTCGGGGCGTAAGCGCCCTCGACGAGGATAACGCTCCTGCCGCCGCGCTGTGTGTCGGCGCTTATCGCGGTACGCTCACGATCGTACACCGCCGTGACGCGCGTGTCAAGATGCAGGTTGCGCAGCTCCGTGATGTCCCAGTGCCCGCTGTACCCGTCCTTTGCGGGAAGCTCCGGGTATACGTCCGCGCCGAACGACGCGCCGTAGTTAAAGCTGACCTTCTTTATCACCTCGCCGTCCGCCTCGAACGTGAGCGTCAGGCGGCGCATATCGTCGGGACAGCCGGGGAGCACGCACAGCGCGTCACAGCTCATGCGGTCGGCGCGCCCGGCATAGCTCACTCCGTCGATACCGGCAAGCGTGTCGGACACGAAGCGGTTTTCCGCATAGTCGCCCGCGTCCGCGCCGGAGACCGCGCCGTAATACTGCGCTACATCCGCTATCGCCACCATGCTCACGTTGCCCGCCACGGTGCTGCCCGCGCCGGTCAGCGTTTCCTCCGTGCCGGAGCCGACGATCCCGCCGACGTATTTCCCGCCGGAGAGCGTGCATTTCGCCCAGTTGGAGCGCACAGTCGCACTCGTCAGACCGACGATGCCGCCGACATAGTCTCCGCTGTCGCTCGTCACATCGCCGTAGCCGCAGCAGAGCGTGACTATTCCCAGCTCCGTGCGCCCCGCGACGCTGCCGGCGCAGCTTCTCAGTGCGGACACCGCGCCATGGTTCGTGCATTCCGTCAGCACCGCCTTCAGCTCATACTCGCGCTTGTTCTCGGCGCTTATTTCAGGCGAAAGGTCGTCCTCCGGGTCGAGCACCTGCTCTGTCGCGATCGCCCCGGCAACGCCGCCGACGTTGATGTCGCCGGACACCGCGCCGGTGTTCTCCGAGAGGCACACCTTGCCCAGCCGCACATCGGCGATGTTTACCGCCGACGTGTCGGTGATGATGCCGGAGGCTGATGTGCCGACGGAGTATATCGCGCTGAACACGCTGTTCATCAGCTCGTTGAACTTCGCGTTCGCGGCGATTATGTCACTTGCCACCGCGCCGCCAGCCGCGCTCATCTCGCCGTTGAGCAGACTCAGCTGCCCGTTTATTGCGGACAGCGCGGCGGTCAAGCCGGAAATGTCCGGCGTGACAACGATGTCATAGCCGCCGCCGTAATCGGGCATCTCTATCCCCGTGTCGGGGTCATAGCTTATTTCGGGCTGCTCCTCGCCGTCCCCGCCGCCGATATTGATGCCAATGTTGTCCGCCTCGGCGATCGCGCGGTCAACATAGGCGGATATTTCATTAAGCCGCGAGGATACGGCGCTCCCGCTGCCCGCCGCGTCGTATGCCGTCTGATTGATAATGGCGTTCAGCTCGTTGAGCTGGCGCTGCATTGTCGCAAGTGAGCCGTCGGTAAGACTGAGCTGAGTATACGGCTCCATCTGCCCGACTATGCCGCCCACGTCCTTGCGCCCGTATACCTCGCCGCTGTTCGTGCAGCTAATCATATATCCGCAGCTTCGCCCGGCGATGCCGCCAACGTTGTAGCCCACGTGCCGATACCCGACCGTCGCTTCATTGACGCAGCCGCGTATTATACCGGCGGAGTATCCGGCAATGCCGCCCGTGTCGGAGGCGGCGGGCTCGTCCGCGCTGCGCGCGGAAAGCTTTGCGAGATCTGTTGATACGTCAACGGAAATATCCGCCACGGAAAACGTCTTGTCGCGGCTTGCGGTGTTCACATAGGCGGAGCTGCGGCAGGCGGAGATAAGCCCGAGGTTGTACCCCGCGATGCCGCCAGTCATGCTCTCGCCGTATACCGCGCCGGAGACGGTGCAGCCGTATATGCCGCCCGTCACGGCGTTTTTGCCGGCTATCCCGCCAGTGCTCGCGCTGCCGCTGACCGTGCCGGTGAAGCGGCAGGCGATAATGTGCCCGTTGTTCACGGCGGCAATTCCGCCCGCCGCCTCGGTCGTGCCGGAAATGTACAATGTGCCGCACACGGTCAGATTTTTCACCGTGCCGTTCTCGCCTATCACGCCGAACAGCCCCGCGCGGGAATATTTGCCCTCGATATCAAGCCCGCTTACCGTGTGCCCATTACCGTTGAACGTGCCGCTAAAATAGGGAATGGGCGTGAAAGCCGTGCCGTCGAGCGATATATCGCCGTCAAGCTCCACGGTTTTCCCGCTTGACCAAGTGTCGCGCGCACAGCTTTCCGCAAGTGCGATAAGGTCGTCCGCCGTTTTTATATGCACCGTGTCGTCGGCATAGGCAGGCACGGCGAATGACAGCATGAGGATCATAACCAGCAGCGCGGACACCGCGCGCTTTTTCGCTTTATTCATTCCGCTTCGCCCTCCTCTTTACGTGCATTGCCCGAAATGAGCTTGAGATGCACGTCGCCGTCGATGCTCGCGCGCATCACGCCGCTGACCGTGCCGTTTATCTCGCCGCAGACCACACCGTCAACGAACACCTTTCCGCTTGCCTCCGCCGTTTTCATCAGCTTCGGCACGGCAAACGAGGTCTTGTCGGCAATATCTCCGCCGATGAGCAGTATCTGCGGCAGCACGAACAGCACGAGAAACATTGATATCAGCGTGCCGCGTCCGAGGCTTTGCCCGATGCCGACTATTGCCGCCTCCGAGGTCATCTGCCCTATCAGCGTGCCCGCCACGGTCAGTATCGTGCCGGAGGTGAGCACCGTCGGAAACGCAAAGTTCAGCGTTTCGATGATTGCCTCCCTGCGCGGCATCTTGCCCTTGACCTCCTGATAGCGCGAGGCAATGACGATAGCATAGTCAATGTTTGCGCCCATCTGTATGGAGCTTACCACCAGATAGCTCATGAAGAACAGCCCTGTGCCCGTGAACGTCGGAACGGAGAAATTTATCCATATGCTGCCCTGAATGACGAGGATAAGCAGCAGCGGCATACCCACGGACTTAAACGTGAACAGCAGCACCACCAGCACGATGAGCAGCGACACAACGCTCACGACCGCATTGTCGCGGGCAAAGGATTTCTTGAAGTCGTATTCGTTCGTGGAGTCGCCCGCGACATACACGCTGCCGTCGGGGTAATACTTCTGCGCTATGGCGCGGACGGTGTCGATAAAGCTATAAGTCTCGTCCCCGCTCGTCGGCAGCGTGAGATAGAGCAGCATACGGCTGTACTCCGTGCCGGACAGCTGCGCCTTTGCGCTCTCCATCTGCGTTTTCGCGTCGTCGAGCGTTTCCGTCTGCTCCGCGTCGAGCGTGACTATGCCGTCATCGACCTGCCGGCACACAAAGAGAAACATGTCTATCAGCGGAACCTTGTACGACGCTATGCTGCCCGTCAGCTTGCCGTAATCCCCGTTCTCGGCGGCATAGGCGGCATATACAAGCTGCGCCGTTTCATAGTCCAGCCCTGCAAGCTCCGAAAACTGCCTTGGGGTCAGCTTGTCGGCGAGCATATACCCGTCCATCGCCTCCACATTTGCCAGCCCCATGGTATAGTCTATCTCGTCATAGCTTTCAAGCTCGTCCAGCAGCGCCTTTTCCGTTTCATAGTCGCCCGCCGGAACGACGAGCGCGAGCATATTTGACGAGGTGAAGTTGTCGGCAATCATGTTGTCGGCAATCTGGCTTTCGTTCAGCTTGGGGGTCGTGAGCGAGCTGTACCCGTAGGCATAGGGACAGTCGTTGGAAAAATGCAGCCCAAGCAGCGCGATGACAACGAAAACTATCGGCACGACCTTCCGCGTCGCATAGTCCAGCTGCCCCACGGCTGGAATCTTCGGGATAAAATCCCTGTGCCGCGTTTTTTCTATCAGCGGTCCGAACAGCACCAGCAGCCCCGGCATAAGTATAAACACGCTCAAAAGCGCGTAAAGTATCGCCTTGATGAGGTTTATGCCCATGTCGGGACCTATCTTGAACTGCATGAACATCATCGCCGCAAGCCCGCCCACCGTCGTCAGCGAGCTTGCGCTTATTTCGGGGATGGACTTGGCGAGGGCGGTTATCGCCGCCTCGCGTATGGGCATAGTCTCGTGCTGCTCCTTGAAATGGTTGCAGAGTATGACCGCGTAGTCCAGCGAGAGCGCAAGCTGCAATATGCTTGTGACGGAGTTGGACACGAACGAGATTTTCCCCATGAGGAAGTTTGTGCCCTGATTGAGTATCATCGCCGTCAAAAACGTCAGCAGCAGCACCGGCACCTCGCCGTAGGTCTGCGAGGTCAGCAGCAGCACGACCACCACAATGACCGCGACATATACCATGATAACGCTGACCTCGCTGTCAATCGTCTCTTGAAGCGTGTTGCCCAAGTCAGTGGATACATAGATGTCGTACCCCTCCGCCGCAGTCTTGACCGCCTCCAGCGCGGCAAGGCACTCATCGTCGTCCTCGTCATAGTCGAACGTGACGGTATACAGAGCGGAGGCGTGGTTATAATGCTCCTCCGTCTCGTCAAAAGCAACGCTCTGCACGCCCTTCACCGTCTCCAGCACATCGCACAGCGCCTCCGCCTCGTCATAGCTGATGTTTGCCGCCATGACCTCCGCCGTGCCGTAGGTTGTGAACTGCTCATCCATCAAATTCAGCGCTATCTTCGTCTCTGCATCGTCCGGCAGATAATACACAAGGTCGTTTTCAACCTCAACCCAGCTGCGCGAAAACGCGGAGAAGATGAGCGACACCGCGATTATCAAAAAGAAAAGATTGCGCTTGTCAACAACGAAGGTCGCAAGCTGCGTCATGAAATCATGCTTCTTCGGCTGCTCCATACCAACGCTCCTTTATAATATAGACACCGAGGGTATCAATGACCGTATAATATAGACACCGAGGGTATCAATGACCGTATAATATAGAAGCGTATATTACCTATCCAAAAAAATCAAAGGTCAAACACCTGCCGCGCGTCACAATTATGACACGCGCAGTATATCTGACCTTTTTATTTACAATTAACACTATGAAACCGCCCCGCGTCTATGCTATAATGCAATTAAAAGACGGAGACGGAGGTACGGCATATGGACAAGAGGCACAACGCCGCGTCAGAGCAGACGGAGCAGGAGCTTGCTTCCGCGCTCAAAACGCTCATGGCGCAAAAGCCGATAGACAAGATAACGATACGCGAACTGACGGAAATGTCCGGCATACGCCGGCAGAACTTCTATTATCATTTTGACGATATTTACGACCTCCTGTGCCGGATGTTCCGCGAGGAGGCGATCTCGCTCATACGCGAGCGGGAGGGGGAGCAGCTTTGGCAGGACGGGCTGTTGCAGCTTTTTCGTTATATTGAGGATAACCGCGCCGTGTGCCTGTGCGCGCGAAACTCTCTCGGGCGCGACAGCCTCAAGGACTTTTTCAAGACAGACATATACGTTGTCATTCATGATGCCGTTGAAAGGATCGGTGCGGAAATTGACGCGCAGAACACGCCGTGCAGCGCGGCAGATGTGGAGATGATGACGCAGTATTATGTCGTTGCCGCTGTCGGAATGGTAGAAAGCTGGCTTATCGGCGAGCTGAAGCAGAGCCCGGACGAGATAGTCGCTTTCCTCGACCAGACGATAAACGACCATATCCGCGGCGCATTTCTCCGCCTCCACAGCGAAAAATGACGATAATTTTCTGTCAAGCTGCGCCCGCGCAAAAATTGCTGTAACATACTCCGCAATGCCGCGTATTTAATATCGAAAGAATTATTTTGAAAAGGAGAATTATCATGAACGAAAAGAACAATGAAAATGTATGCAAGCTTACAGATGAAGAGCTTGAACTCGCCTCCGGCGGCAGAATACGTCGCGCTGTAGAAGTGCATCAAGCGTCGGGTATGCATTGCCCGAACTGCGGAACGTCCATTGAGAGGGGTGTTATATTTCGGCTCGCTGGTGGTCATATGACATGCCCGAACTGCCACTCCGAAATTACCGTCGATGAAAGCAGTGGAGATATTGCCAGACCGATCAGAATGTGAGCATACCCCCGACAGGCGTTCGCACTACCGTGTCCGCCTGTCGGGGGGTATGCTTGCCCTGCGCCGCTGCCGCGCGAAAGCGAGGCGGCGCATTTTTTCGCCTCCACGGCGGGAAATGAAAATAATAAATTTTTCTGCAAAAGAGTAATGCTATCGAATGATAGAATTACTCTTTTGCTGCATTATAATAGTAATTTACCAGCAAATCGACGCACGCGCCGTAGCTCTTCAGCCCAAGCGTCTGGTCGTAGCTGTGAAGAAAGCCCTCGTACACGGTGTTCGACACGCTCTGTACCGGCGTTTCAAACTGCCGCCAGTAGGCATTGTTAAGCGCAAGGTCGCGTCGAACATTCTCGCCGAGCGCGGCGTACACCCGCTCCCACGCGGCGCGGTCGGCAGAGTAGAGCGCGTTGCCGAGGTGCGTATATGCCAGCAGCGCCGCAGAATAGCAGAAGTCAGCATCGCCGCAGCGCAGGCTCGCCAGCACGGCGACGAAGTTCGCCTCCTGCTCCTTGGCAACGCCGCGCTGATGACTCAGCTCATGCGCGACGGTGGAAGCGAAGAGCGCTGGCGGAAAGGCCGTGTTGACATTCGCCTCGCCCGTGAACGGGAAGAAAAAGCCCGTGAAATCTATGTAGCTCATGCCGCGCGAGAGCAGCACGCCCTTTGCCGCGACGCGCGGTCCGTCCAGACACGGGAAATCCCCGACTGTGCTGTCAAAAAGCGCTGGCGAGCGCGCGAGTATCGCGTCCCTGTCGCAGACGTAAAAACCGTCCGCATTCCGCTCAACCTCACTGCCGTAGAGATTTGCGAGGCGGGCGAAATACTCCGTGACCGTCTCAAGCTGCTCCGTCGAGACGGGCGAGCTGTCAAGCCCGCTCTTCGCCATGAAGTCATCGCCGTAATAATATACGCCCCACAGCAGCGAGAAGCCCGCATACACCGCAAGCCCCAGCGCGGCAAGCCCCATCACAAGGCGGTACGCACGGCGGAGGCTGCTCCGCCCGCGCAAAAGGCGCACAAGACCGTATGCCAGCCGCGCGAGCACCGCCGCCGCAGCGGTGACGATAAGCACCTCCGCCACGGAAAAGCGCACATGGGAGCACAGCACGGCGAGCGCGGCATGGACGGGACGCACGGCGTTTTCCGATATGCGCGCCATGAGCGCACGGTCGCCGCGCAGCGCAAGGTGCAGCGCGATGATCGCCGCCGATAGAAGCGCGGCGGTATGCGCCGCAGGGCACAGCGTGAACCACGCGGCGAGCTTTGATTTTTTCCGAATCATGCTTTTCGTATTGTTTTCCATGACTATATGATACTACAAAGCGCGGCACATGGCAAGCATACGGTGCGTGGGAAATAGCGGCAAGATACGGCGCAGAAGTATTGATTGACGAAACGGCGTGGATTAAGTATAATAGTAGCCTACTATAAAATCAACTGTTGCAGTAAGCTTGAAGGTGATATATTGACAAAGACCGCTGCTGTTCTCTCAAAGCTGAGCGAAAGGAAAGCCGCGATGTATGCGATCGCCGCGCTGCTTTCCGTGGGCTTTGGCGTGTTCGTTATGCTCACGGCGGAAAAGGTGAACGTATACTACCCCGTGCCGACCGCCGTTATATTCTCGGCGCTGCTTTTCGCGGCGCAGGCGCTGCTCATCGCGCAGGGGCGCTTTGATGCGCTGTCGCTGCTTTTCGCGGCGGGCTGCCTCGCGTGCGTGATTTTCTCACGCGTGAGTCTTTTGTACTTTGAGTCGCGCGATTTCACGGCGTTTCTTGAGGACTGGGTGAAAAAGCTGGGCGCGCTGAGCGTTCGGGACGCACTTGTGACCCCGATCGGCAACTACAATATGCCGTATCTGTATTTTCTGCTCATCTTCTCGCGGCTGGATATTGCGCCCATCATCAGCATAAAGGCGTTCTCCTGCCTTTTTGATATTGTTCTGGCATACTACGTGATGAAAACCGTCGCCCTCGTGACGGAGGACAGACGGCTGCAGCTTGCGGCGTACATCGTGACGCTCGGACTGCCGACGGTGCTGATGAACAGCGCACAGTGGGCGCAGTGCGACGCAATATACGTGTCATTCTGCGTGATGTCGCTGTACGCGGCGGTCAAGGGCGACGGGCGGCTGTGCGCCATCGCGTGGACGCTTGCGTTCTGCTTCAAGCTCCAGGCGATATTCATTCTCCCCGCGCTCACCGTGGCGCTCTTCATGGGGCAGGTCAAGCCGCGCCACCTGCTGTGGATCCCTGCCGTGTTCTTCCTCACGCTCGTCCCGGCGCTTATCGCGGGGCGCAGTCTTGGGAGCTGTCTGAGCATCTACATCAATCAGACCCAGCAGTACCCGGAGCTTTACTCCAACGCCCCCACGCTCTGGCGCTTCTTCACCGGCGTGGACTTTGAGGGGTACAGCAATGTGACGGTCTTCCTCGCGGGCGCGGCGGTGCTGCTGTTCATGTACTTTTGCCTCACAGGGTACAAGAGCTTCGCGCCGCAGGACCTCATCCGGCTCTTTTTCATTTCGTCCATGCTGCTGCCCTACGTTCTGCCGCGTATGCACGAGCGGTATTTCTACATGGCGGATATAATGAGCTTTCTCTACTTTATGACGAACCGCAAAAAGTGGTATATTCCGGCAACGGTCGTGCTCTCGTCCGTCGTGGGGTATATATGGTACTTCACGTTTGCCGAGGACGGCTCCGGGGTCGTGATACTCGACCAGCGCTATATTGCCCTTGCGTTTTTCGCCATTCTCGCGACCGAGCTGCGCGAGCTCTTCGCCTCCTACTGGCATCGCTCGCCGGACACGATCCCTATTGAGTAAATTGAAAGGGGGATGGATATGCCTCTTACAGCTAAAATCGTCCGCCGTGTCAACGGCAGCCTGCGGCTTCAAATCGCGCTCTCGGCGCTCATCGCTGCGGCGCTGGGTGTGTTCATCTGGCTGACAGCAATAGGCGTGAACGCCTATTGGCCCGTCCCTGCCGCAGTCATCTATGCCGGGCTTTTTCTGCTGGCAATGCTGCTGCTCATCATGGAGCGGCGCTTTGATGCGCTCATGCTGCTGGCGGCGGCGCTGTGCCTGTGCTGCGGAATGTATGCGCGCGTGGCGATGCTCGGCTTCCAGTCGAGCGATTATATCCACTGCCTGCTGCCGTGGACGAAGAAGCTCGGCTCGCTCCCGCTCCGCGAGGCGCTGAGCACCCCGATAGGCGACTATAATCTTCCCTACCTGTACTTTCTCACGGCACTCTCCCGCACAGGGTGGGACGAGCTGCTGCACATCAAGTCAATGTCCTGCTTTTTTGATGTGGTGCTGGCGTACCTTGTGCTGCGCATAACGGCGCTGGAGGTAAAGGATCGGCGGCTTCAGCTTGCCGCGTTTCTCATCGTGCTCATCTCCCCCACGGTCATGATAGACAGCGCCCAGTGGGCGCAGTGCGACTCGACCTATGTCGCCCTCTGCCTGCTCGCCATCCTCGGCGCAATGACCGAGCGCGGGCGGCTGTGTGCCATCGCGTGGACGCTTGCGTTCTGCTTTAAGCTTCAGGCTGTGTTCATCCTCCCCGCGCTCGCCGTGGCGCTCTTCATGGGGCAGGTCAAGCCGCGCCATTTGCTGTGGATCCCGGCGGTGTACTTTGCTACGCTGCTGCCCGCGCTTCTCTGCGGGCGCAGCCTTATAAGCTGCATGAACATCTACGGCGGACAGCTCGGCGAATACAGCAAGCTGTTTTACAATGCGCCGACGGTCTGGCGGCTCTTCGGCTCGCACCGCCCGGAGGAGTACAACAATATGGCGGTGTACGTCGCGCTCGGCGGGATCATCATCTTCACGATACTGTGTCTGAGCTTTTCGAAGAAAATGAATCGGGCGCAGCTTCTCCGCCTGTTCTTCCTCTCGGCGATGCTCGTTCCGTATCTCCTGCCGCGTATGCATGAGCGGTATTTCTATATGGCGGAGATACTTGCGCTCGTCTACTTTATGTATGACCGCAAGAAGTGGTATGTCCCCGTTGCGCTCACGGTGACCTCGCTGGCGGGCTATGTGCTCGCAATGACGGGAGAAGCGGTGTTTGAGCAGTTTTATGCCGCGCTTGTCTATCTTGTCATTCTGGCGGTCGAGACGCGCTCGCTCTTCAAGGAGCTGTGGCACGTCACGCCGGACACAATACCTGTTTAATCAGCTTGTCAAAAAAGTCCTGCAAGGACTTTTTTGACCGCGCTTCCGCCGAGTATTTTGAAAGCGTTCAAAATGCTGTTACCGAAAGCCTTGATATACCAAGGGCACTGAAAAACCACAGTTTTTTTGAAAAGCTGTGGTTTTTGTGTATAAAT
>CAVGKI010000048.1:0-12271 GCA_963629655.1 Butyricicoccaceae bacterium
ACTATATGAAAAAGAGATTGATTTCTATGGCAATGGCTCTGCTTTTCATCGCAAGCCTGCCTATCTCGGCGTTTGCGGAGACATACTATTTGGATAATGGCAGTATAGAGATTACTGCAACCGCGGCAGATAATGGCACAGATACGAACTATGCGGTGAGCCAGTATAACGGAAGTAGCTGGGACACGAAAGAAAGCACCACTGAAGCGCCTGTTATTACCCAGAACAACAGCGAAACGGAAATAAGCAACACCGTCACCATAAATGCAGATGGTGAGAACGCAACAGCAAAGGTCACGCTCTCCGGCGTAAACATCGAAGGGATCAGCACTGACAAAGCTGCTGTGTCCACCAATGGCGCGGGCAGCGTGGTCGTTGAGCTGGACGGCAATAACATTGTCAAGGGCGGTTATGGACATGCCGGCTTGGAGAAGAACAGCAACGGCAGCCTGACCATCACCGACACGAACAATGACGGCAGCCTGACCGCCGATGGTGGCTATAGCAGGGCCGGCATAGGCGGCAGCAACATCACCATCTCCGGCGGCACGGTCACAGCAAATGGCGGCTACGGCGGCGCGGGCATAGGCGGCGGCAACGGGGGCAACGGCAGTGATATCACCATCTCCGGCGGCACGGTCACAGCTACAGGCGGCATCAGCGGCGCGGGCATAGGCGGCGGCAAGGGAGGCAACGGCAGCAGTATCACCATCTCCGGCGGCACGGTCACAGCAAAAGGCAGCGACGGCGGTGCCGGCATAGGCGGCGGCATGGGAGGCGGATGCGAAAGCATCACCGTCTCCGGCGATGCGCAGGTCAGTGTACAGGGCGGTGGATTCGAAGTATTTGATTACTCATCTGGCGGCGAATGCTTAAAAGACGGCGGTGCGTGCATCGGCAAAGGCGGCGAGAAAACAGAAGTAGATCCTCTAAACATTACAATAAATCCCGGCACAGAGGTCGCCCCCGACGTTTCCAAGCTGACGGCGAATGGCAAAATTGAGTATTACGCCACCGGCGCAGATATGAGCACAGACGAGCCGATAGAAGACAGAACCATTATCGGAAAATACGACCCGTCCGATGACAAAAAGCCTGATGGAAAGCCTGACGAAAAGCCTGAATCTAAGACTGCCAGCCAGACGGCAAGCCCGGCAGTGAAGTCCTACAGCGTGGTCGATAAGGACGGCAGGAACATCGGCTATAAGACCGAGGTCAAGGACGGCGTGCAGACCGTCACGGTCGATGGGGATTATGCAGTGCTCACCGGCACGGCTGCCAATATCTCCGCGCTCACGTCGCAGGGCATAACGACGGTTGTGTTTGTCACGAGCGGCGCGACCTCTACCTTTGACCTTGCCGACCTGTCGGCAAAGGGCAGCGGCACATATAAGCTCACCCACGACGGCGCAACGGTGACTTTCACCCTCGGCACGACCGACATAAGCGAGATACTCAAGTAAAAAACAGAATATAGCACACGGGCAGGCGCGCCGCGCCTGCCCGTGATTTATATGGAAACCCCTCCACCGCTAATGCGGTCCACCTTATGCCTTTGGCTGAGGGGAACCGCATTAGCGGTGGAGGGGGTTTCATTCCTCTCAATACAATTCTGATTTATTATAATATTATCAATCAACCGCATCAATACCCCGTTTTTGACCGCTCTATGTTGAGCTGACCTGCGAGCTGGCAGGTGGGGAGGATGCTGTTCTCGTCTGTGATGAGCGTGTTGGATACGTACTTGAACCCGCCGGCATCGTCCGGGCGGACGGTCAGCTCGTGCGAGAATGCGCAATCCGTGCCGTACCACTCGTTGAGCGCGTCAATGCGCAGCGTCAGTGTCCCGTCGGCGTTATAGCTGTAATCCGTGACCTCCGGCTGCGGCGCGCGCGGCGCGGTGTTGTACGAATCCTCCGAGTACGGCAGAAAGAAATACCCACCGAGCTGCGAGGAGTAGTCGGAGATGTTTTTCAGCACGGAGGAGTCAATGTTGAAATATGCCTGAACGACCGTCTCAAAGCTGTCCGCCGGCACAAGGCACAGCTTTGTCCCGCTCACCGTGGAGAAATAGTCGGCGGAATTGGCAGCGGTAAGGCTTGCCGTGCCGTGGTACATACCGAAGAGATAGGCGTAGAGACTGTTGAAGTCGATAACGCCGAGGTTTGCCTCCGTCCATGTGGTGGTGAAGAGATTGTTTTCAAAATATCCGATCGGCTCAACGTACTTCTCGCTGAGCGCGCGCTTGTCGCTGTCGTATGGCAGAACACGCACAAAGACATAGGAGTTGGTGTTGGCGCGCTGGTTATCGTCAAAGCTTGCGGTGTCCCGGTTATAGATGAGCCAGCCCTTCTCCGTGTAGCGCACATCGCCGATGGCATAGCGCCCCTCCGTGAGGATGGACGGCTCGCAGTTCTTGTCCCAGATGGCGGACATGGCGATAAGGTACCACACACCGTCCGTGCGCGCAATGTGGTAAACGCTGATCTGCCCGTCGTTATACACCATGTAATATGACACACCCGTGTCGCCCGCCGCGCTTATCGTGCTGCCAAAGTAGATAATGGGATCGGGGCACTGCATATCCATTGTGCCGAGATAATCCACGGCGCTGTAACCCATCTGCCCTATGCGCGTGACCATTGCCTGCACGGTCTCCGTGTTCAAAACAACGTTGATGGCAGTGCCCTTATCCGCCTGCTCGTATATATCGCGGCAGCCGTCCGCCACGGAGAGAAGCTCATCGCGCACGGCGTTCTTCTCGGCCTTGGAGGTGTCGTCAATGCTGTTGTATTTTTCGGAGATCTTGGGCGTGGCGGACACGGCAGGTGATGCCTGCTCCGCATTTACGGAATAATCCGGCGCGGAAGTCTCGGATGAATCGGATTTTTTGCCGCAGCCTGCCAGCGCCAGCGCCGCAGCGAGCAAGAGGCACAGCGCCGCTCTTCTGTTCTTCAAACAAACCGCCCCTTTCTTTAAGCAGCATATAATACTATTATTTGATAAGAATCAAATGATAGTATAAATATTATAATACTTTTTGTCCGCCTTGGCAAGCGCGGCACGGCGTGGTACACGGTAAACGCAAACAAGCGCCGCGGCAGCGGCGCTTGTTGCGTTATATCTTATTGCTTATTACCTTTTTAGAGTGCGTTGGTCTTGTTTACAAGTGCGGTCAGGTCAACGTACTCCTCCGGGGCGGAGGCAACGGTTTCGTCCGTCTCCTCCTCAAAGTCGCGGTAGACCTCAAGACCCGTGCCGGCAGGAATCAGCTTGCCAATGATGACATTCTCCTTCAAGCCGACAAGGTGATCCTCCTTGCCCTTGATCGCCGCGTCCGTGAGCACCTTGGTGGTCTCCTGGAACGATGCGGCGGACAGCCAGCTATCAGTGGCAAGGGAGGCCTTGGTGATGCCCATGAGAAGCTGGGTATAGGTGGCGAGACTGAGTCCCTCCTCGCCCGCGTCTATACGCTGCTGCACTTCCTTATTCGCATCCTTGAGCACGCTGATGTCCACGGTCGAGCCGGAGAGCAGATCGGTGCTGCCCGATTCCTCAACTCTGACCTTGCGCATCATCTGGCGGACAATGACCTCAATGTGCTTGTCGTTGATGTCAACGCCCTGCTGACGGTAGACCTTCTGAACCTCGCTGGTGATATAGCTGCGCACGCCCTGACGACCGAACTCATCATCGTCCGTGCCGCGGATGCGCAGAACATCATGCGGGTTGAGCGCGCCGGAGGTAAGCTCCTGACCGCGATCGACATGGTCGCCGTTGTGGACGAGGATGCCGGCGGAGTGAGGCACCGTGTAGACCACAGTTTCGCCCTCGGCTTCGTTTGTGACCGTGATGGAGTACATCACGCCCTTCTTCGCTTCCTCTATCGACACGGTGCCGGATATTTCGGAGAGCGTCGCCATCTTCTTGGGCTTGCGCGCCTCGAACAGCTCCTCAACACGGGGAAGACCCTGTGTGATATCGTCGCCCGCGACACCGCCGGTGTGGAAGGTACGCATGGTGAGCTGCGTGCCCGGTTCGCCGATGGACTGCGCGGCGATAACGCCGACAGCCTCGCCCGCGTTGACGGGCTTGCCGATGGCAAGGTTAATGCCGTAGCACTTGGCGCAGACACCGATGCGTGCCTCGCACGTGAGCACGGAGCGGATGAACGCGCGCGTCACGCCGTGCGCCTCAAGCACATCCGCATCCTCCGGCATAAGCATATGGTCGGTGTCAAAGAGCACCTCGCCCGTCTGCGGGTCGGTGATGGGGGTGGCGGGGAAGCGCCCGTGGATGGCAGTGCCGAAGCTCTCGACCATCTGACCGCGCTCATACACCGCAGATGCCCACACGCCGTCCGTTGTGCCGCAGTCCGCCTCGCGGATGATAACATCCTGGCACACATCGACCATGCGGCGCGTGAGGTAGCCGGAGTCGGCGGTACGCAGTGCGGTGTCCGCCATGCCCTTACGTGCGCCTCTCGTGGAGATGAAGTACTCCAAGACGGAAAGACCCTCACGGAAGTTGGACTTGATGGGTATTTCGATGGTCTTACCGGCGGTGTTCGCCATCAGACCGCGCATACCGGCAAGCTGACGGATCTGATTCATTGAACCACGAGCGCCGGAGTTTGCCATCATGTATATGGGGTTGTACTCGTCAAGGACATTGGTGAGCGCGTCGGTGACCTCCTTGGTGGTCTTTTCCCACTCGGCAACGACGAGGCGGTAGCGCTCATCGTCGGTGATGAAGCCGCGCTTGTACTGGCGCTCTATCTTGACGACCTCGTTCTCGGTCTCGTGGATAAGCTCGGTCTTTGCGCTGGGGACGGTCATGTCCGCGACGGATATGGTGATTGCGCCCTTGGTGGAGTATTTGTAGCCCATCGCCTTGATGCTGTCGAGCACCTCGGCGGAGATGGTGAAGCCGTACTTCTGAATGCAGCGGTCGATAATATCGCCGAGCTGCTTCTTGCCGACCTGGAAGCCGATCTCATGGTCAAAGGCGTGTTCGGGATCGCTGCGGTCGACGTAGCCGAGATCCTGCGGGATAGACTCGTTGAATATTATGCGTCCGACGGTGGTGACGATGGTCTTTTTGACCTCCACGCCGTCCACGGTCTTGGTCACTCTCAGGCGAATTGGAGCGTGCAGACCGACGCAGCCCTCGGTATATGCCATGATCGCCTCGGCGGGGTCACGGTACATGAGCGTGGGCTTGTAGGTGATGAGCGCCTTGCCGTCGCGCTTGAGCTGCTGATTTGCGGCGTATATATCGTCGCCGGGGACGATGGCGCCGCTCTCATACTCGCTGTCGCCGGGGTCGTCTATGACGAGGTTTTCCGCGCCCTTTTCTGCCGAGCCGATGCGCACCATTGTCAGATAGTACGAGCCGAGGATCATGTCCTGCGTCGGCACGGTGACGGGGTGACCGTCCTGCGGGCGGAGGAGGTTGTTGGCGGAGAGCATGAGGATGCGCGCCTCTGCCTGCGCCTCGGCGGAGAGGGGCAGATGGATAGCCATCTGGTCGCCGTCGAAGTCGGCGTTGTACGCGGTGCAGACCAGCGGGTGCAGCCTCAGCGCGCGCCCCTCGACCAGCACCGGCTCGAACGCCTGAATGCCCAGACGGTGGAGCGTCGGCGCGCGGTTGAGAAGGACGGGATGCTCCTTGATAACGTCCTCAAGTGCGTCCCACACCTCGGTGCGCTGCTTGTCGACCATTTTTTTGGCGGACTTGATGTTGTTGGCAACGCCGTCCTCGACGAGCTTTTTCATCACGAACGGGCGGAACAGCTCTATCGCCATCTCCTTGGGCACGCCGCACTGATATATCTTCAGGTCGGGACCGACAACGATAACGGAACGGCCGGAGTAGTCCACGCGCTTGCCGAGCAGGTTCTGGCGGAAACGCCCCTGCTTGCCCTTGAGCATATCGCTCAGCGACTTGAGCGCGCGGGAGTTCGCGCCCGTGACGGCGCGCCCGCGGCGACCGTTGTCTATAAGCGCGTCCACAGCCTCCTGCAGCATGCGCTTCTCATTGCGGACGATGATGTCCGGCGCGTTGAGCTGCTGGAGGCGCTTGAGGCGGTTGTTGCGGTTGATGACGCGGCGGTAAAGGTCGTTAAGGTCACTCGTGGCGAAGCGCCCGCCGTCGAGCTGTACCATCGGACGTATCTCCGGCGGAATGACCGGCAGGATGTCGATGACCATCCACTCCGGGCGGTTGCCGCTCTGGCGGAACGCTTCGACGACCTCCAGACGCTTGACGAGCTTCGCCTTCTTCTGCCCGGAGGCGTTTTTCAGCTCCTCGCGGAGCTGCTTGGCAAGCTCGGTGCAGTCGATCTGCTGCAAAAGCTCCTTTATCGCCTCCGCGCCGATGCCCGCCTTGAAATCGTCCTCATACTTCTCGCGCATGTCGCGGTACTCGCGCTCGGTGAGTATCTGGCAGCGCTCCAGCGGCGTGAAGCCGGGGTCGATAACTATATAGTTTGCAAAGTACAGCACCTTTTCCAGCATACGCGGGGTCAGGTCGAGCATAAGACCCATGCGGCTGGGAATGCCCTTGAAATACCAGATATGGCTGACAGGCGCAGCAAGCTCAATATGACCCATGCGCTCGCGGCGAACCTTGCTCTTCGTGACCTCGACACCGCAGCGGTCGCATATCTTGCCCTTGTAGCGGATCTTTTTATACTTGCCGCAGTGGCACTCCCAGTCCTTCGTCGGTCCGAAAATGCGCTCACAGAAAAGACCGTCGCGCTCGGGCTTGAGGGTGCGGTAGTTGATGGTCTCGGGCTTTTTGACCTCGCCGTATGACCATTCGAGTATCTTCTCGGGGGAAGCAATGCCTATCTGTATAGCGTCAAACGGTGTATAGCTCATTACATATCCTCCTCGCTGTCAAAATCCGAATTATCGTCTGCGCCGAAATCGAGGTCAGCGCCAAGCTCATCCTCGGGGACATCCTCGATGGTGAAGCCCTCCGCCTCTATTTCGCCGTCGTCGGATTGATATATCTCATCCTTCATGTCGGGGATGAAATCGTCGTCGTCATCGTCCTTGAGCTCTATGTCGTTGCCGTCCTTGTCGAGAACGCGCACGTCGAGGCACAAAGACTGAAGCTCCTTTATAAGCACCTTGAACGATTCGGGCACGCCCGGCTGCGGGATATTGTTGCCCTTTACTATCGCCTCATAGGTCTTGACACGCCCCGTCACGTCGTCGGACTTGACGGTGAGTATCTCCTGCAGGGTGTACGCCGCGCCGTAGGCCTCCAGCGCCCAGACCTCCATTTCGCCGAAGCGCTGACCGCCGAACTGCGCCTTGCCGCCGAGCGGCTGCTGCGTGACGAGGCTGTAAGGTCCGGTGGAGCGGGCGTGTATCTTATCGTCGACCAGATGGTGCAGCTTGAGGAAGTAGACCCAGCCGACCGTGACGTCGTTGTCGAACTTCTCGCCCGTGCGCCCGTCGTACATGACGCTCTTGCCGTCCTCGCGCAGCCCCGCCTGACGCAGGGTATCGCGAATTGTCGTCTCGTTTGCGCCGTTGAACACCGGCGTTGCGACCTTCCAGCCCAGCGCCTGCGCCGCGTAGCCCAGGTGAACCTCAAGTATCTGACCGATATTCATACGGGACGGAACGCCCAGCGGATTGAGCACGATGTCCAGCGGCGTGCCGTCGGGCAGGTAGGGCATATCCTCGCGCGGCAGTATGCGCGACACAACACCCTTGTTGCCGTGGCGGCCTGCCATCTTGTCGCCGACGGAAATTTTGCGCTTCTGCGCGATGTAGACGCGCACGACCTGATTGACGCCGGGGTTCATCTCGTCGCCGTTCTCGCGGGTGAACACCTTCACGTCCACGATTATGCCGCTCTCGCCGTGGGGAACCTTCAGCGACGTGTCGCGCACCTCGCGCGCCTTTTCGCCAAAGATTGCGCGCAGCAGACGCTCCTCCGCCGTCAGATCCGTCTCGCCCTTGGGCGTGACCTTTCCGACGAGTATGTCGCCGGCAGTGACCTCCGCGCCGACCATGATGATGCCGCGCTCGTCAAGGAATTTGAGCGCATCGTCGCCGACACCGGGAATGTCGCGGGTGATCTCCTCGGGACCGAGCTTGGTGTCGCGGGAGTCGCACTCATACTCCTCTATATGAATAGAGGTGAACACGTCCTCCATGACAAGCCGCTCGTTGAGCAGCACCGCGTCCTCGTAGTTGTAGCCCTCCCAGTTCATATAGCCGACAAGGATGTTCTTGCCGAGGGATATTTCGCCGTGGCTCGTGCTAGGTCCGTCGGCAAGGACGGTGTCCTTTTCCACGCGCTCACCAACGGAGACGATGGGGCGCTGGTTGAAGCATGTGCCCTGGTTGGAGCGGGAGAACTTGATGAGCTTATAGTCCTTCACCTCGCCCGCGTCGTAGCGGACGGTGACATAATTTGCGTCCACGCGCGTAACGACACCGTCGCCCTCCGCCAGCACGCACACGCCGGAGTCCACTGCGCACTTATGCTCGATGCCGGTGGCAACGATGGGCGCTTGGGTGGTCATGAGCGGCACGGCCTGACGCTGCATATTCGCGCCCATCAGCGCACGGTTCGCGTCGTCATTTTCAAGGAAAGGTATCATCGCCGTCGCGATGGAGACCATCATCTTCGGGCTTATATCAACGTAGTCAACATCCTCGCGGTTGACCTCAACGGTGTCGTTGCGGTGACGGCAGGTGATGCGCTTGTTGATGAACACGCCGTTCTCGTCCACAGGCTCGCTCGCCTGCGCGACGGTGAACTGATCCTCCTGATCGGCGGTCATGTAGTCGACCTGATCCGTGACGCGGCACGTGCCCTTTTCAACCTTGCGGTACGGCGCGACAAGGAAGCCGTACTCATTGGCGCGGGCATAGGAGGCAAGGTAGGAGATAAGACCGATGTTCGGTCCTTCAGGTGTCTCTATCGGGCAGAGGCGACCGTAGTGGGTGTAGTGAACGTCGCGCACGTCAAAGCTTGCGCGCTCTCTTGAAAGACCGCCGGGACCGAGGGCGGACATACGGCGCTTATGCGTAAGCTCCGACAGGGGGTTTGTCTGATCCATGAACTGCGACAGCGGGGAAGAGCCGAAGAATTCCTTTATCGCTGCGGTCACGGGGCGGATATTGATAAGGCTCTGCGGTGTAACGATGTCGAGATCCTGAAGCGTCATGCGCTCGCGGATGACGCGCTCCATGCGCGAGAAGCCTATACGGAACTGGTTTTGCAGCAGCTCGCCGACGCAGCGGACGCGGCGGTTGCCGAGATGGTCGATGTCGTCGGCATCGCCGATGCCGTGGGCAAGGCAGTTGAGGTAGTTGACGGAGGCAAAAATATCGTCGGCGACGATGTGCTTGGGGATAAGCACGTCGATGTTCTCGCGTATCGCGTTCTTGAGCGCCTCGCCCTCGAACTGGGCGCAGAGCTGCTGCATGACGATGCCGCGCACAAGCTCCTTTATGCCCAGCTCCGCCGGGTCAAAGTCGATATAGCGGCGGATGTCCACCATGCCGTTGGAGAACACGCGCACGACCTTATCGTCCGCCTTGAGCATGACGTCGATAACGCCGGCGTCCGCGATCTCGCGCGCCTTTGCGCGCGTCACGGTCTCCCCCGCCTCGGCAATAATCTCGCCGGTGAACGGGTCTGCCACGGGCTGCGCCAGCTCGAAGCCGGCGATGCGCGGGAAGAGAGAGAGCTTCTTGTTGAACTTATAGCGTCCGACGTTGCTTATCTCGTAGCGGCGGCGGTCATAGAACAGACCGTCGAGCAGCACCTCGGCGGATTCCACCGTGGGGGGATCGCCCGGACGCAGCTTGCGGTATATCTCGATAAGGCACTCGTCGCGCGTGGTGCAGGTGTCCCTGTCGAGCGTGGCGGTCATGCGCTCGTCATCGCCGTATATCTCTTTGAGACGCTCTACAGTCTCCGCGCCGGAGCTGGGGTTGGCGACGCAGCTGAGCCATGTTGCGGGATTATCGGGGTTGTAGCGTCCCATCGCGCGCAGAAACCATGTGATGGGCAGCTTGCGGTTCTTGTCGATGCGGACGTTGAAAACGTCGGTCGCGTCTGTCTCATACTCCAGCCATGCGCCGTGGTAGGGGATGACGGTGGCGGCGTAAACGCTCATCATGGACTTGTCCGTGGTCTTGTCAAAGTATACGCCCGGAGAGCGGACGATCTGGGAGACGATAACGCGCTCTGCGCCGTTGATGATAAAAGTGCCGCCGGCGGTCATGAGCGGAAAGTCGCCCATGAATAGCTCCTGCTCCTTTATCTCCTCCGTCTCCTTGTTGCGCAGCCTCACGCGCACCTTGAGCGGCGCGGCATATGTGGCATCGCGCGCCTTGCACTCCTCCTCGGTGTACTTGGGCTTCTCGTCCATCGAATAGTCGATGAAGCTCAGCTCAAGATTCCCGGAGTAGTCGGTAACGGAGTCTACATCCTTGAAAACCTCGCGCAGACCGGTGGACAAAAACCATTTGTACGAGCTTTTCTGAATCTCCAGCAGGTTTGGCATGTCCACGATTTCCTGGGTACGGGCAAAGCTCTTCCTCAGAGTCTTGCCGTAGAGAACATCCTTTGGCATTAGCGCACTCTCCTTATCACGATTTGCGAACACCCGGCTCTGTTGTCAGAAATGCGCGCCGCGGTGTTGATTTTACAGGGTAGGGATGCTATAATCTGCATTGTAAAAAGTGGGGGAATGTCCCCTCTCCCTGCACACATAGCGCTCTATTCTACCACTGTTCATATTGCGAAGTCAAGGTTTTTTTATTAAATTTTCGGCAGGAGCGTGCCTCGCTCCTGCCTGTTTTATTCTATATGCTGGAGGCACCTGCTCTGATGGATATGCGCGTGATATTTATTCTTGCCATGGAGGCTATGCTCGCCGTGTGGCTGCTGTATAAAACGCGGCTGCTGCGCACGTCTGTCTATTGGGTCGCCGCCGTCGCGCTGACGTTGCTGGTATTCGCCGCGAAGTATGCGGTGCTGGACTACGTGACGCTGGACTACAGCGATTTTCTCTCCCGATGGGTGGAGTACTTCCGTGAAAACAGCGGCTTTACGGCGTTGAGCCGCCAAATCGGCAATTATAATATCCCGTATCTCTATTTCCTTGCGCTTTTTTCCTACAGCAGCATAAATGACCTTTATCTCATAAAGCTGCTGAGCATATTGTTCGACGTACTGCTCGCATGGGGCGCGTCGCTGCTGCTCGGTCGCTTCACGCAGAGCGCGGCGCGGCGCATGGGCGTGTTCTTCACGGTGCTCATGCTGCCCACGGTGTTTCTCAACGGTGCGCTCTGGGCGCAATGCGACAGCATCTACGTTGCGTTGGCGCTGCTGGGTATTTACTGCGCGCTTGACGACCGTCCTGTCATTGCTATGGTGCTTGCGGCGCTCTCGTTTGGCTTCAAGCTTCAGGCGGTGTTCATTCTGCCGGTGTACGTCGTGCTGTGGATATACGGCAAGCTCAACTGGAAGCATTTTTTGATTTTTCCCGTGACGTATGTTGTGCTCGTGCTTCCCGCCGTGCTGCTCGGACGGCCGTTTATTGAGACCCTCACGCTGTATTTCGACCAGACCTCCAGCATCGGCACGGGGTTGAACTATAACTCTCCATCTGTCTACGCGCTCTTCCAGTACACCCTGCCGGAGGCGTACAACGACCTTGCTTCCAAGCTCGGTATTGTGGCAGCGTTTGTTTATATGGCGGCGGTGCTCGCCGTATGCTTTGTGTTCCGCAGCAGGCTGTCCGACCGCACGGTGCTCGGTGCTGCCGTGCTGCTTGTCATCGGCATACCGTTCCTGCTGCCGCATATGCATGAGCGCTATTTCTTTGCTGCCGACATACTGTCCGTCGCGCTCGCGTTCACCGCGCCGATGTATGCTGCGGCGGCGCTGCTGGTGCAGTTTGCATCGCTGCTGGGGTATCATGCATATCTGAAAATGCGCTACCTGCTGCTGATGGATCGCGGCGCTGCCGCGCTTATCGCGGCGCTGATTTTGACTGCGGTTTACTTCGTTTCCGAACTTGCTGCAAAAAATCCGAAAAAACCTGAAATTCGTTCTTGACAAACGCAAATAATCTGTTATAATCATTCATGCCTTAAATGTGGCGCGCCAAGTGAGACAAACAGCTTTAAATGGAGTTGAAGTCTCGGCGTTATGCGAGAGTGCTGGAATAGGTAGACAGGCACGTTTGAGGGGCGTGTGTCAACCGACGTGGGAGTTCAAGTCT
>CAVGKI010000049.1:0-12251 GCA_963629655.1 Butyricicoccaceae bacterium
ATACTGGATATTGTGCTGTCGCTGGCGGGCATAGTCGTGCTGGGCATTCCCATGCTCATAATCTCTCTTGCGATAAAGCTCGGCTCTCCGGGATCGATATTCTTCCGTCAGAAGCGCTTCGGCATCCATAAGAGCTTTTTCAACATCCTCAAATTCCGCACCATGCGCACGGACACGCCCAAGGACGTGCCCACCCACATGCTCGCCGACCCCACGAAGTGGATAACGCGCACCGGCGCGTTTCTGCGCAAAACAAGTCTGGACGAGCTTCCGCAGCTTTTCAACATCCTTGCGGGGGATATGTCCGTCATCGGACCGCGCCCCGCGCTGTGGAATCAGGACGACCTTATCGCCGAGCGCGACAAGTACGGCGCAAACGATGTCAAGCCCGGTCTTACCGGCTGGGCACAGATAAACGGTCGGGACGAACTGCCCATCAGCGTGAAGGCAAGGCTCGACGGGGAATATGTCAAGCGCCTCGGCTTCCTTTTTGACTGCAAGTGCTTTTTTGGCACGATAACGAGCGTGCTGCGGCATGACGGCGTGGTCGAGGGCGGCACGGGCGAGCTTGAACGGGAGAAAGAAAAATGAAGCGTATTCTTATAACCGGCATAAACAGCTATCTCGGCAAATACTTCAAGCGCTATATAGAGGGCTTTGACGGCTATTCCACCGTGTCCATCAGTATGCGCGACGGTTCGTGGCGCGATGAGGATTTCACGGGGATAGACACGGTCTACCATGTGGCGGGTCTGGCGCACTCCGACAACGGGCATATAAGCCGCGAAAAGGCACAGGTGTACTATGACATAAACACCGACATGACCGAGGCGCTTGCCAAAAAAGCAAAGGCGGAGGGCGTGCACCAGTTTATATTTATGAGCTCCATCATCGTCTACGGCAACAGTGCACCTGTCGGAGAGCGGCGGCGGATAGAGCTCGGGACGATGTGCTCCCCCGTGAACGCCTACGGCGACAGCAAGCTTCAGGCGGAATACCGGCTGAAAAAGCTGGCAGATGAGAGCTTCAGGGTCGTTATACTGCGCCCGCCGATGATATACGGACCGGGCTGCAAGGGCAATTACCCGCTGCTCTCGCTCTTCGCGCAGCATATGCACTTCTTTCCCCGCGTGGATAATGAGCGCTCCGTGCTCTTCGCGGACAACCTTATGGCGTTCATAAAGCTGATGATAGATAACGACGAGCAGGGGACGTTTTATCCCCAGAACGCCGAATACGTCAGCACCTCCGAGCTTGTGCGCATGATTGCGGCGGTGCACGGGAGGCGGATACGGCTCGTTGGCGGGCTGACAGGGCTGCTGAAGTTCATGGGCGTGTTCACGGAGCTTGTGAACAAGGCGTTCGGCAGCAGGACATACGACATGGCGCTCAGCGACTACCCCGGCGGGGAATACAGAGAGTATACCCTGCAGGAGAGCATAGCGATAACCGAGGGAATATCAGAGGACGTGAAATGACCGACGCGGCGCAGAAGAAAAAGCATATACTCGTCGTCAGCCAGTATTTTTACCCGGAGGCGTTCCGCATAAACGACATGTGCGCCGAGTGGGTCAGGCGCGGGTATAAAATAACGGTGCTCACCGGCATTCCGAACTATCCCTATGGGAGGTATTTCAAGGGCTACGGTCTGTTCAAAAACCGTCGCGAGAGCTACGAGGGCATGGATATTATCCGCATCCCGCTCATTGCGCGCGGGAAAAGCGGCGTGGGCATGTGCCTCAACTACCTGTCGTTTGTGGTGTCGGGCT
Organism: Butyricicoccaceae bacterium; assembly: GCA_963629655.1. Lineage (GTDB taxonomy): Bacteria > Bacillota > Clostridia > Oscillospirales > Oscillospiraceae > Limivicinus. The sequence continues at coordinate 1,770 of CAVGKI010000049.1, forward strand.
GGTTTTGGAAGTGCTTTACGCGGCTGGATGCCGACATGGTGTTCAACTTCGAGGTCTCGCCGATGACGCAGGTGCTCGTCGGCGTGTGGTACGCCGAGCGGAGGCATATCCCGTGCTGGCTCTACGTGCAGGATCTCTGGCCGGAGAATATCGAAATCGTCACCGGCATACACTCTCCCCTCGTCCTGCGCCCGATAGAGCGCATGGTGCGCTCCATCTACCGCCGCTGTGACCGAATATTTGCAACCTCCCCCAGCTTTGTGGAGATGATACGCGCGCGCATGAGCGACGGGCAGGAAAAGGTGAGCTACTGGCCGCAGTACGCGGAGGAGTTTTACCGCCCGAATGCGGAGAGAAGCGCGCTCATCCCGGACGACGGCAGATTCAAAATAGCCTTCACCGGCAACGTCGGTCAGGCGCAGGGGCTGGACATTCTGCCCGAAACCGCCTCGCTGCTTAAAGCACGCGGCGTTAAGGCGGCATTTGTGATCGTCGGCGACGGGCGCAGCAAGGCGGCGCTGGAGGAGCGCATACGCACCCTCGGCGTGGAGGATATGTTTGTGATGATCCCGCGGCAGAGCGCCGAGAGCATACCGGGGCTTCTCGCCGCGTGTGACGCGGCGTTCGTGTCGTTCATGAACAATCCCCTTTTTGCCAACACCATTCCGGCAAAGCTGCAATCGTACATGGCGTGCGGCATGCCCATACTCGCCTGCGCCACGGGCGAGACGGAGCGGATAGTGAAGGAGGCGGCGTGCGGCGTGTGCTGCCCCATCGGGGATGCGGCGGCGCTTGCCGAGGCGATAGCGGCGCTCGCGGGCGATGCGCATCTGGCGGAATATAGGAAGAATGCAAGGGCTTATTTTGAGACCCATTTTGATAAAAAAATGCTGCTCGACCAATTCGACGAGTGCGTAAACGGGACAGATACAGCGGGGAGAGACTGAAATGTTCAAGGACAAGACTTTGATGATAACCGGCGGCACGGGCTCTTTCGGCAATGCGGTGCTCAACCGCTTCATAGCGAGCGACATTGGCGAGATACGCATTTTCTCGCGCGACGAGAAGAAGCAGGACGATATGCGCCACGATTTTCAGGCGCGTATGCCGCAGTATGCCGACAAGCTGCGCTTTTACATAGGCGATGTGCGGGATATTCAATCGGTCAAAAACGCGATGCACGGCGTGGACTATATCTTCCACGCGGCGGCGCTCAAGCAAGTGCCCTCGTGTGAGTTTTTCCCGCTGGAGGCGGTGAAAACCAACGTTTTCGGCACGGATAACGTGCTCACCGCCGCGATAGACGAGGGGGTAAAGGCGGCAATATGCCTTTCCACCGACAAGGCGGCATACCCCATAAACGCCATGGGCACGAGCAAGGCGATGATGGAAAAGGTCGTCGTGGCAAAGTCCCGCACGGTCGACCCCGCACGCACGAAGATATGCTGCACACGCTACGGCAATGTGATGTGCTCGCGCGGCAGCGTTATCCCGCTGTGGATAGACCAGCTTAAAAACGGAGAGCCTATCACGATAACCGAGCCGAGCATGACGCGCTTCATCATGTCGCTCGACGAGGCGGTCGACCTTGTGCTCTTCGCGTTTGAAAACGGAACGAGCGGGGACATTCTCGTGCAGAAAGCGCCCGCCTGCACCATCAAAACGCAGGCGGAGGCGGTGTGCGAGCTGTTCGGCGGCGACAAGAGCAACATCCGCATCATCGGCATACGCCACGGCGAGAAGATGTATGAAACGCTCCTGACGAACGAGGAGTGCGCCAAGGCGGAGGACTTGGGCAGCTTTTACCGTGTGCCCTGCGACAAGCGCAGTCTCAATTACGATAAATACTTCGTCGAGGGCGATGTCGAGCGCAACCACCTTAGCGAATTCAACTCCAACAATACCCGCATTCTCAGCGTTGACGAGGTGAAGGAAAAGCTGCTTGCGCTGAAATATATCAGGCAGCAGCTTGACGAGCTGGGGATCAGTGCTCAGTGATTAGTGGTCAGTGATCAGTGACTAGTGGTTAGTAAGGGGGCGAGAGCGTGAATATTCTGGTCACAGGCGCGGGAGGCTTCGTCGGGAAGAACCTCTGCCGCGCATTGGAAAACATTCGCGACCGCAAGGACAGGACGCATCCCGCACTCGAAATAGATGAGATTTTTGAATATACGCGCGTGAGCGGCGCGGACGCGCTGGCGGATTATTGCCGCAGGGCAGACTTCGTGTTCAACCTCGCGGGGGTCAACCGCCCGAAGGACACGGCGGAGTTCATGCAGGGCAACTGCGATTTCGCCGGGGAGCTGCTGCGCGCCTTGGAGCGCGCGGGCAACGCCTGCCCCGTCATGCTCTCCAGCTCCGCACAGGCGAGCCTCACCGGGCGCTATGCATGGTCAGAATACGGCATGTCCAAGCTTGCGGGGGAGGAGCTGTTTTTCGCCTACGGCGAGCGCACGGGTGCGCCGGTGCTCGTCTATCGCTTTCCGAATGTGTTCGGCAAGTGGTGCAGACCGAATTATAACAGCGCCGTCGCCACGTTCTGCCATAACATTGCCCACGACCTGCCCGTCACGGTCAACGACCCCGCGACGGAGCTGGAGCTTGTGTACATAGACGACGTGGTCGATGAGCTTATCGCCGCGCTGAGCGGCGGGGAGCACCGCTGCGGCTATGCGGGGCTTACCCCCGTGCCGCGTGCGGACGGGCAATACTGCCATGTCCCCGTGACGCACCGCGTCACGCTCGGACGTATTGTTGAGCTGCTGCACTCTTTCAAGGCGCAGAGCGAGACGCACCTCATGCCAGAGATGCCACAGAGTTCTTTTGAAAAGAAGCTCTATTCCACATTTTTAAGCTATCTCCCGCCGGAGAAGGCGGCGTATGACCTGAAAATGAACACCGACCCGCGCGGCAGCTTTACCGAGCTTATCCGCACGGCAAGCTGCGGGCAGGTGAGCGTGAACATCTCCAAGCCCGGCATTACCAAGGGGCAGCATTGGCACAACAGCAAGTGGGAGCTTTTCATCGTCGTTGCCGGTCACGGGCTTATCCGCGAACGCAAGATAGGCACGGATGAGGTAATCGAGTTTGAGGTCAGCGGGGAGCATATACAGGCAGTGCATATGCTGCCGGGGTACACGCATTCCATCGTCAATCTCTCCGACACTGATGAGCTTGTCACCGTGATGTGGGCGAACGAATGCTTTGACCCGGCAAAGCCGGACACATTCTTTGAGGAGATATGAGCATGGGCATAAAGCTGGATTATTCGGATATACGCTTCAAAAATGACGGCAGATTGAAGCTCCTCATCATCGTCGGCACACGACCGGAAATAATCCGCCTCGCGGCGGTTATCGGCAAGTGCCGCAAATACTTTGACTGCATACTTGCCCACACGGGGCAGAACTATGACTATAACCTCAACGGCGTGTTCTTCCGCGATCTCAGCATTGACGCGCCGGAGGTGTATATGGACGCGGCGGGCGGCGACCTCGGCGAGACTGTGGGCAGCATTATTAACTGCTCCTACAAGCTCATGCGCGAGATACGCCCGGACGCGCTTTTGATTTTGGGCGATACGAACTCCTGCCTCTCCGCCATCGCGGCAAAGCGCCTGCATATCCCCATTTTTCACATGGAGGCGGGCAACCGCTGCAAGGACGAGTGTCTGCCGGAGGAGACGAACCGCCGCATTGTGGACATAATCTCCGATGTCAACCTCGCCTATTCCGAGCACGCGCGCCGCTATCTCATCGAGTGCGGGCTGCCGAAGGAGCGGACATATGTCACCGGCTCCCCCATGGCGGAGGTGCTGCACAAAAGCCTTGAAAGCATAGAAAAATCGGATATACACGCCCGCCTTGGGCTGGAAAAGGGCAGATATATCCTGCTCTCCGCGCACCGCGAGGAGAATATAGACACCGAAAAGAACTTCATCTCGCTCTTCACCGCCATCAACAAAATGGCGGAGAGGTACGACATGCCGATACTCTATTCCTGCCATCCGCGCTCGGCAAAGCGCCTTGAGGCGAGCGGCTTTGCGCTCGACAGCCGCGTTATCCGGCATGAGCCGCTCGGCTTTTTCGATTATAACGCGCTGCAGATGAACGCCTTTGCTGTCGTGTCCGACAGCGGCACGCTGCCGGAGGAGAGCAGCTTCTTTCTCTCCGTGGGGCATCCGTTTCCCGCCGTCTGCATCCGCACGAGCACCGAGCGCCCGGAGGCACTGGACAAGGGCTGCTTCGTGCTGGCGGGGATAGACGAAAAATCGCTTTTGCAGGCGGTGGACACCGCCGTCGCCATGAACGAGAACGGAGATTTCGGCGTTCCCGTGCCGGACTATGTGGAAGAAAACGTCTCCTCCAAGGTCGTGAAGATAATCCAGTCCTACACCGGCGTTGTGGACAAAATGGTTTGGAGAAAGTATTGACTATGCGCGTGCTGTATATCGACTCGGTCTGCAAATCCGGCAGCACCGGCAAAATCGTCTATAAGCTTTATACAGAGGTCAGGGCGCACGGCGGCGAGGCGGCGGTGTGCTACGGGCGCGGGAAGCGCATCCGGGAGGAGAATATCCTCAAATTCGCCTATGACTGGGAGACGGCGCTTCACGCCGCGCTCACGCGCGTCACCGGGCTGACGGGGTGTTATTCTTTCTTCTCCACGCGGCGGCTGCTGCGCTTTATAGACGGCTTCAAGCCGGACATTATACATCTGCATGAGCCCCATGCGTACTTTGTCAACCTGAAACCGCTTTTTGAGTATATCCGCGCGCATAATATCCCGCTGGTGTACACATTCCACTGTGAGTTTGCATACACCGGCAAGTGCGGCTTCTCCTTTGAGTGCGAGCGCTGGCAGAGCGGCTGCGGCGCGTGCCCGCGGCTGCGGGATTACCCGAGAACGGAGTGCCTTGACTTCACGGCAAGGATGTGGCGCGAAAAGCGCGCGCTGCTCACGGGGCAGAGAATGCTCATCTGCACGCCGTCGGCGTGGCTGGCGGAGCGGGTGCACCGCTCGTTTCTGGGAAATGAGTATGACGTGCGCGTCGTGCCGAACGGCATCGACACTACGCTTTTCCGCCCGCGCGATTTTGAACGGCTGCGCGCGCGGCACGCGCTCACGGATGAGCGCGTCGTGCTCGCCGTCGCGCCGTATATGATGGCGGAGCGCAAGGGCGGGCGGGACGTGCTGCGTCTCGCGGAGAGCATGCGCGATGAGCGGGTGAAATTCATTCTCATCGGCGTGGACGATTTGACGGAGAAATTTCCGCCCAACGTCATCGCCATGGGGCGCACGGAAAACCAGCAGGAGCTGGCGGAATATTACTCGATGGCTGACGTGTTTGTGATATGCTCTGCAATGGAAAATCTTCCGACGACCTGCATAGAGGCGGTGTGCTGCGGTACGCCCGTTGCTGGCTTTGCCGCCGGCGGCGCGGCGGAGACCGCGCCGCCCCCTGTCGGGCGCTTCACGGTGCCGGGGGACATTGCGGCGCTGCGCGAGAGCGTTATGGGCTTTCTCGCCGAGCCGCCCGCGCCGGAGGAATTTATTCCCCTGCGTGAGCGCTTCTCCGGAGAGCGTATGTATGAGCAATACAGTGCGATATACAGCGAAATGCTTTGATATTGATACTGAAATGGGAGTGTAAACTATGAGCAAAACAAGAACCGAGCGCAAGTTTCAGCGCTGCACCTGCTGCGTCATGGACACCACCGACAGCAAGATAGTTTTCGACGAAAACGGCGTGTGCGACTACTGCAACGACTATCACAAAAACATCTACCCCGCGTGGCGGGCAAAGCTGGAGGACAAGACGCTCCTGCAGCGCACGGCAGATAAAATAAAGGCTGATACGGGGGGGCAAAAGTACAACTGCATCATAGGGCTCTCCGGCGGCGTGGACAGCTCGTACCTCTGCTATGTGGCAAAGGAGCTCATGGGGCTCAATCCCCTGTGCTACGTGTGCGACACGGGGTGGAATCTCAAGGTTGCGGACGACAATATAAAGCGCATTACTGAGGGGCTTGGGCTGGACGTGTACACCGAGGTCGTCGATTGGGACGAGATGCGCGATTTGCAGATCGCGTTTTTCAAGTCGCAGGTGCCGTATCAGGATCTGCCGCAGGATCACGCCATCTTCGCGGGGCTGTATAATTACGCCGTCAGCCACGGCATAAAGTACGTCCTCACCGGCGCGAACAGCGCCACCGAGTGCATCCGCCCGCCGATAGAGTGGGTGTATCAGAACGACCTGCGCCTTATAAAGGACATTCAGCGCCGCTTCGGCACGATGAAGCTTGAGAAATTCCCCATGTGCAGCATGATAAAATACCGCCTTTATTACCCCGTCTTCAAGGGCATGAAGCGCGTCGCCCCGCTGGACATGGTGGAGTATGACAAGGAAAAGGTCAAGACCTTCCTCTCCGAGCGCTTCGGCTGGGAGGCGTATGCCAACAAGCACTATGAGGACGTATTCACCCGCTTTTACGAGGGATATTATCTGCCGCACAAGTTCGGCTATGACAAGCGCAAGTGCTATCTCTCCAATGAGATACTCGTCGGCACAAAGACGCGCGGCGAGGCGATGCACGAGCTGGAATCGCCCGGCTACGACGAGGCGACCATGCGCGCCGACCTTGAGTATATCGCGCAGAAGCTTGGCATGAGCGCGGAGGCGCTGCAATCGCTCATCGACGGCGAGAACAAAACCTTTGCCGACTATAAAAACAGCTGGGGGATAATTCGGCTCGGCACGGTGGTGCTGCGCGCCCTCGGCGTGGAGAAAAAGAAATTCCGCTGAGCGGAGGATTCAGATGAAAATAGTACAGCTTGAGGATTTTTTTCACCCCGACGCGGGGTATAAGATAAATATCCTCTCCAAATACTTTGCCCGCATGGGGCACGAGACGGTCATACTCACCGCCGAGCTTGACCGCATGCCCGATTATCTCACAAGCTTTTTTGGGCGTGACAATATCGCCGAGCGCGACCGGGAGTATTCCGAGCGCTACGGTGTGCAGATCATCCGCCGCCCCATATGGGCGTATGTCAGCGGGCGCGCGATATTCAAGGATAACCTTGCAGGGCTCGTCAACTCCCTGCACACGGATGTGCTGTATGTCCATGGCAACGACACTGCCGCTGGTATGTGGATACTGCGGCATTTGAAAGCGTTTGACTGCCCCATAGTCATGGACAATCACATGGTCGAGATGGCGTCGCAGAACCCCTTGAGGCGGCTGTACCGCGCGTATTATAAGCGCCGCATCGCGCCCATCATCATCAAAAACAAGATACCCGTCATCCGCGCCATGAATGACGATTATGTCCAGCGCTGCCTCGGTGTGCCGCTCTCGCTCGCGCCGTGGATCTCCTACGGCTCGGACATGCTGCTGTTCCACCCGGACAAGGCGGCGGGCGCGGCGTTCCGCCGCGAAAACGGCATTGCGGAGGATGCTTTCGTCGTGCTCTTTGCCGGCAAGCTGGACGAATCCAAGGGCGGAATGCTGCTTGCGGAGCTTATGAACCGCCGGCTTGACACCGCGCGCGAGGTCGTCTATCTCATCATCGGCAACGCTACCGGCGAATACGGTGAGCGGGTGGAGGCGCGCATGGCGGAGAGCCCGTACCGCGTCCTGCGCTTCCCGACGCAGAAATACTCCGCCCTTGCGCGCTTTTATCAGGCGGCGGACGCGGGGCTTATCGCAAAGCAGGCGAGCCTGAACTTCTTCGACATGGAGGCGTGCGGCGTGCCTGTGCTGTCGGAGGACAACAATCTCAACGCCGCGCGCTCCAACGAGGGCAACGGCTGGCTCTTCGCGCCGGACGATGCGGAGGATTTTGCCGCAAAGCTGACGGAGATAATAAACCTCCCGAAAGAGGAGCTTGAAAAAGCCTCACAAAGCGCTGTGGAGTTTGTAGAAAAATACTATGATTACAGCAAAAAGGCGGAGGAATATATCGCGATAATAGATGACGTGTACAAGCGGGGAAAGCGTTGATGTATATTCTTGAAGTTTCCTATGGCTGCCCGTCGGAGAAATACCCGAGCAACGGCAATTTTCAGCTCGACCAGGCTAAGGCGCTTGCCGGCTGCGGGAATAAGGTGGTTTTCGCGGCGCTGGATATGCGCTCGTTCCGCCGCCGCCGCAGGTGGGGGGTGTGCAGCCGCGCGGCAGACGGCATTCCCGTGTATGAATATAATTTCCCGATGGGACCGTTCGCAGAAGCGCTGCGCCGCAGGCTCGCCGCGCACGGCTTTGAAAAGCTTCTCGCGCGCGTTATAAAAGAGCAGGGCACGCCGGAGCTTGTGCATGTGCACTTTGCCGACACTGCCGCCGCCGTCGTTGAGGCATGCAGGCGGCGGGATATTCCGTTTGTCGTGACGGAGCATGCGTCGAGCCTCATGGACGACGCGACAGCCGCGCCGCAGGCGGAACTGATGAACTATGTATACAAAAACGCGGCGCGCGTCATAGCCGTCAGTCCGGCGCTTGCAGCGCAGATAAAGAAATACACCGGCATTGTTGCCGTGGTCGTGGACGATATTGTGGACACGGACATTTTCCGCTTTGAGCCGGCAGCGAGGGCGGAGAGTGCGCCGTTTCGCTTCGTTTCCGCCGGTCATGCTGAGCGGCGCAAGGGCTTCGACGTGCTCGTCGATGCGTTTGCCCGCGTGTGTGCGGTGCGGAACGACTGTGAGCTTGTTATCATGGGCGGCGGAGCGGAGCTTGAGAACATAAAACGCCAGATCGCCGGGCTTGGACTGACGAATAGAGTCCGTTGCACCGGGTATTTCCGCCGCAGTGAGTTTGCCGACAGGCTCAATGAGAGCGATTGCTTTCTCCTTGCCAGCCGGCATGAGACGTTCGGCGTCGTCTATGCCGAGGCACTGTGCTGCGGCGTGCCCGTTATCGCCACGCGCTGCGGCGGCACGGAGGGGCTTGTCGGCGCGGAGGACGGGCTGATGGTCGATGTGGACGATGTCGGCGTACTTGCCGAGGCGATGCTCAGCATTTGCGAAAACACACGGAAGTACGATAAAGCCGCGATAGCCCGCCGCGCGCGTGAGCGCTTTTCGCCGGACGCTGTCGGAGAAAAAATCGCGAATGTGTTGGATAGTACACTGAGAGGAAACTAAACGGATGAAGGTTTTGTTCATATGCTTTGCGGATTTCGGCAGGGCGGATTCCGGCAGTTCTGTAAGACCGCAGAAAATGTATCGCGCCTTTGTCGAGGCGGGGCATGAGGTGAAGCTGCTTTGCGGCAGTGATGGAAATGACTGCCGGACGGAGCGGAGAAAAAGCGTCGCGGAGACAAATCACTGGCTGGACACGGAAAGACCGGATATCTGCTATATAGAGTCGTCCGTGGGTCAGATAATGCTCGACGAGGATATCCGCCTTATAAAGCGCCTGCACCGCATGGGTATACCGACGGGGTATTTTATAAGGGATTACTATCGCAAGTTCCCGGAGCTTTTCCCGCGCAGGAAAGGCTTCATAAATGCCCTTAAAGAGCTGTATCTTGATATTCGACAGGCAAAAACAGATAAGGTGTTGAACTGTGTAGATGTTGTCTATCTTTCCTCGGAGCAAGGTAAGGCACTTTTCCCGTATAAGGATATGCGGCTGCTCCCTCCGGCAGGGGAGAATCATCTGCCCAAAAGCAAGCCCTTCGGGAAAACGGGAATATATGTCGGCGGAGTGTCGGACATATACGGGGTCGATATTCTGCTGGACGCATACGGCATTGTGAATGGCGCGGGAGCAGAGTACAGGCTTATACTTGTGACACGCAGCGGCGAATGGAGCGCCTTTGAGCATCCGCTGAAAAATGCGCCGTGGCTGGAGGTTCACCATGCGTCGGGGGCGGAGCTTGAGCCGCTGTATGAGAGAGCCGCAGTCGCAATGGCATCGAAAAGGGCGGACGCATATAACAAAATCGCCGTGTCGATAAAAATATTTGAGTATATGGGCTATGGACTGCCCATCATAGCCGCCGACGAACAGGCGATGGACAGCATAATAGAAAACTACGATCTCGGCATAGTGGCGCGAAACACCCCTGAGGGCTTCGCCTCGGCAATGTTGGAAATGTTTGCCGACGAGGGGAAGTACCAACAGTATAGAGAAAATAGTGAAAGGGCGCTGCTGGGCGAAAACCTGTGGACGCATAGAGTCGAGCAGGTCGTGAATGATTTGAGCGGGAAGGCGGCAGAAAGGCAGGGCATATGAAGGTTGTTTTTTACGGCGACTACGCAATAAAGCAGGTGCGGCCGATATATGAGGCGGCGGGCTGGAAATGCGATGAGTACATGGCAACGAACGGGAGCCCGACGGCAAAGCTGAGGGAGCTTTTCAAGCTCATATCGGCGGACTGCGTCTATATAGTGAGCGGCTGTGATGTGCAGAGCACATTTGCATACCGGCTTGCATTAAAGCTCAAAAAAAAAGTGGTGGTGCACTGGATAGGCAC
>CAVGKI010000050.1:0-12142 GCA_963629655.1 Butyricicoccaceae bacterium
GTGGAAGCGGGCGACGTGCTCGCCTCCGTTGACCTCGGCACGGTGCTTTCCGCGATGAACACAGTGAACACGAGCATCGCCGCGATAGACACCAAGCTCGCCTCCGCCACGGCGACGAGCACCACGGGGTATATCAGCACCTCCGTCGCCGGGCGCGTGATGAAGATATACGCCGCCTCAGGCGACAACGTTGCGGCGCTGATGTATAAACACGGTGCGCTTGCGCTCCTCTCGCTCGACGGGTACATGGCGGTCGACATTGACGCGGCGGGGCTGACGCAGGGCGACACGCTCTCCGCCGTGACCGCCTCCGGCGCGGCACTGACCGCGACCGTGTCCGATGTGACGGACAGCAGCGCCACCGTGCTTGTCAGCGATGCCGCCTGCGCCTATGGCGAGAGCGTCACGGTGTACGACGCGGACGGCGGCACGCTCGGCACGGGCGAGGCATACATACACGATGAGCTGAAAATCGTCGGCTACACGGGCACGGTTGCTTATGTGTCCGCCGCAGAGGGCGGCGCTGTCGGCGCGGGCGCAACACTCATGACGCTCTCCTCCACCGCGACGGGCGCGGAGTACAGCGAGCTCCTCTCCCAGCGCAGCGATCTGGAGGACACGCTGAAAACGCTCATCACCATATATAATGAGGGCGCACTGCGCGCTGAGTTTAGCGGGACGGTCATCACCGTCAACGCCGTGACGGCGGACGAGGCGGAGAGCACCACCTCTACCACTGCCTCAACCTCGACCTCGACCTCGACTTCCACCTCCACCGAGGACAGCACAGAGCAGTATTTCACGCTCAGCCCGGACAAGACCATGTCCATGTCCGTCACGGTGGACGAGACGGAGATACTTTCCGTCAGCATCGGGCAGAGCGCCTCCGTCACCGTGGACGCGATAGACGGCGAGACGTTCACCGGCACGGTGACGGACATAGACCGCGAGGGCACGACCTCCGACGGCGTGACGGTATACACCGCCGAGGTGAGCATACCGAAGGAGGACGGCATGCTCGCAGGTATGTCCGCGTCGGCGACGATAAGCATAGAGGGCGTGGAGAACGCGCTGCTTATTCCGGCGGACGCGCTCAACCGCTCGTCGAGCGGGTACTATGTGTACACCTCCGCCGACGAGGCGAACGGCACGCTCGGCGGCATGGTCGAGGTGACGGTCGGCATAACCAACTCCAACTACGCCGAAATACTCTCCGGACTTGACGAGGGCGACACGGTGTACTACACGGAGAAGGAGGACAGCGCCTCCCAGTTCGGCATGCCCGGCGGTGGAGACTTCGGCGGCGGCGGAATGCCGTCCAGCGGCGGTGACTTCGGCGGCGGAGGCGGTATGCCCGGCGGCGGCAGCGGCGGCGGGGGCGGAATGCCCGGCGGCGGACCCGGTATGGGATGAGGTGACGGCATGATACGCATAACCGACCTGACAAAGACCTACCGCATCGGCGACGAGGAGGTGCACGCGCTTGACCATGCGTGCCTGCACGTCGCGCCGGGAGAGTTTGTGGGCATAATCGGTCCGTCCGGCAGCGGCAAGTCCACGCTGATGAACATCATCGGCTGTCTCGACACCGCCGACAGCGGGGAATACCTGCTGGACGGCACGCCCATAGAGGACTATTCGGAAAACGACCTTGCCCGCATACGCAACCGCAAGATAGGCTTCGTTTTCCAAAGCTTCAACCTTATCCCCAAGCTCACGGCGGAGGAGAATGTGGAGCTGCCGCTGATATACCAAGGCGTGAAGAAGGCAGAGCGCGCCGAGCGCGCGGCGGCGGCGCTGCGCCGCGTCGATTTGGAGCGCCGCTCCAACCACTTCCCCACGGAGCTCTCCGGCGGACAGCAGCAGCGCGTCGCGATCGCCCGCGCGATAGTCACACGCCCGTCGCTCATCCTCGCCGACGAGCCGACAGGCAACCTCGATTCAAAGACGACAAAGGAAATAATGGAGATATTCCACGAGCTGCACCGTCAGGGCAACACCATAGTGCTCATCACGCACGACGACACCGTCGCCGCGCAGGCGGGGCGCAGCGTGCATATCCTCGACGGGAAGCTGACGGAGGTGAGATAAATGGCGGATTCCCTGATGCAATCCCTGCGCATGGCACTCAAGAGCATAAGCGGCAGCAAGATGCGTGCGTTTCTGACGATGCTGGGCATTATCATCGGCGTGATGGCGCTGGTTATCCTTGTCAGCCTCGTCAACGGCGCAACGGGGACGGTGACGGACACCATCTCCGCCCTCGGCACAAACCTTCTGACCGTGACCGTGTCGGACGACAAGGGCTACCCCGTGGGCATGGACGATCTCGCCGAGTGGACGAATACGGACGGCATAGGGCAGATTGCCGCATGGCAGAGCGAGAGCGCCGTCGCAAAATACGGCTCGACGAGCGAGACGGTGCAGCTTTACGGCACGACGGCGGCGTACTATGACATTCAGGGGCTGAACATGCTGCTGGGGCGGTATATAAAATCCTCCGACGTGGACAATGCCGCGAACATCTGCGTGCTCAACGAGAACGCCGCGACGGAGCTTATCGGCTACCGCGACTGTCTGGGCGAAGAGCTCGCCCTAAACGGCGTGAAATACACCGTCGTCGGCATACTTGAGGATAATGACGATTCCCTCACGGCGGTGTTCGGCAGCAGCTCTCTCGCGGTGTACATACCCTACACCTCGCTTGTGCGGCTGAGCAGCGATGTGCCGTCCACGGTGGACACGTTCTACGTCTCTGCCGAGCCGGACGGCACGGTGGACGAGGCGAACAGCGCCATATATGCAATACTGTATGAGCGCTTCCAGCAGGATGACGATGCCTTCTCCGTCGATGCGCAGGACGCGCTGGAGGACACGATGGCAAGCATAACCTCCGTGCTGACCATACTTCTCGGCGGCATCGCCGCCATCTCGCTCATCGTCGGCGGGATAGGGATAATGAACATCATGCTCGTCACCGTGACGGAGCGCACGCGCGAAATCGGCATACGCAAGGCGATAGGCGCGTCACGCGGCGTGATATTGCAGCAGTTTCTCATGGAGAGCGTCGTGCTGTGCATGCTGGGCTGCGCGATAGGCATACTTTTGTCGTGGGGCGTTTTGCAGGTGATAAGCGTGGTGGTGTCGAGCCTTGATTTGACGTTTAAGATGAACGGAACGGTCGTGCTGATCGCGGTGCTGTTCTGCTTTGCCATCGGCGTGGGCTTCGGGCTGTACCCGGCGAACAAGGCGGCGAAGATGAAGCCGATAGACGCGCTGCACTACGGAGGGTAAACGGTGAATATACTAAAAAAACTGGGAAAGAAAAAGCTAATCATCTCCGGCGCGGCGCTCGTGACGGCGGTGTGCATACTGCTCGCGCTCGTGCTCGTTCCCGGCTCACGCAGGCGTATGCCGGAGAGCACGGAGGAGGTCGTGACGGAGCTCATCTCCGCCACGGCGGAGCGCGGCAGCGTCGCGCGCACGCTCATCACCGGCGGCACCGTTGCCGACTGCGGCAGCGAGAGCGTTGCCCTCGCGGGGGATATAACCCTGACCGGCTGGGCGGTGAGCGAGGGCGAGTATGTAGAAGCGGGGCAGCTTCTCGCCACGGTGGACAAGACCTCCGTCCTCGCCGCGATAGAGGATGTCAACGCCCTCATCAAAACGCTTGACAGCGCGATACAGTCCAGCCGCTATGACACGGTTGACACCGCGATCCGCGCCGCGCGCGACGGGCGCGTCAAGGCGATATACGCCGAGGCGGGCGCAGCCGTCGCCGACACCATGAGCGAGCACGGCGCGCTGATGCTGCTCTCGCTCGACGGGCTGATGGCGGTGGACATTGAAAGCGCCGCACTGCCGCTGGGCGCGGCGGTGACGGTGGTTCTGCCGGACGGGACGGAGCAGCTCGGTCAGGTCAGCGCCGTTGCCGACGGCACGGCGACCGTCACCATATCCGACGAAACGGCGCTCCCCGGCGAGACGGCGGAGGTATACATAAACGGCGAGAGCGCCGGCACGGGAGCGCTGTATATCCACAGTGAGCTTCGCGTGACGGGCTTTGCGGGCACGGTGGCGCGCGTGAATGTCGCGCTCAATGCCCCCGTCAGCGCGACAAATGCTCTCATTACCCTTACCGACACGGAGTATACCGGGCGCTATGCCACGCTGCTCTCTCAGCGGCATAAGCTGGAGGATGCATTGGCAGACCTCATTGCCGCATATGAGACGGGCGGCATATACGCCGACAAGGCGGGGCGCGTGAGCGGGCTGAACGAGGACATTGTTGACGACGATGACAGCGTTGAAAGCAGTGCCTCCGCCGCCGTGACCGCGACTGCCGCGGCATACTCTTCCGTTGGCGCTTCCCCCGCGCGGCTGCTCCTCGCCGCCGAGAATAAACGCACGGCGCGGCTGATGCTGCTCTTCGGCACCGATAATTTATCGGGCTCTCCTGACGAAGACACCGGCGAAGGCGGCAACGGCGGGGGCGGCGATACTGATCCCGTGAAAAGCGTTGATTATTATGGTATTGTGAACAGTGTTTCGGAGGACGGAAGTGTAACCATTGTTTACACTGAAGGCTCATTTACTCTGAGCTCCGCTGAGCTGTCCGCACTTATGGTCGGCAGCCTTGACCCGCCGAACATAAAGCAGGGAGATGTTCTCCTGCTGCACTTTGAAAACGGTGCGCTCAAGGGAGTGAGCGTTTATCAAAGCCCGTCCTCCGACACGCCCTC
This sequence comes from Butyricicoccaceae bacterium, assembly GCA_963629655.1. Classification (GTDB taxonomy): domain Bacteria; phylum Bacillota; class Clostridia; order Oscillospirales; family Oscillospiraceae; genus Limivicinus. The sequence continues at coordinate 4,743 of CAVGKI010000050.1, forward strand.
CGGCGGCGGAGGCGGCACATCCGGCGGCGGCACGGCACAGGGCGGCGGCGCGGCGGGCGGTATGGCGCAGGGCGGCGGCACAGCCTCCGCCTCGACCTCCGCCACGCAGACGAGCACCGAGGATTATACCGTTGAGAAAACGGCGCTGTGTACGCTCACACCGTATGACATGGCGGAGATCTCCGTCACCGTGGATGAGCTGGATATCCGCTCGCTCGCCGTGGGGCAGAGCGTTGACGTGACGTTCGACGCGCTCCCCGGGCAGAACGTCGAGGGCGAGATAACCGCCATCGACCCCACGGGCGAAAACGACGGCGGCAGCACGAAGTACAGCGTGACGGTGACTGTCCCCCGCAGTGAAAATATGCTCACGGGCATGACCGCCTGCGTGCGCCGCGCGGTGGAGCAGCGCGATGATACGCTCGTCATTCCCTCCGCCGCGCTCAACGAGGATGCCTCCGGCGTGTTCGTCTACACCGGGTATGACAAGCGCAATGATGAGCTTACAAATCCCGTGTATGTCACCACCGGGCTGTCCGACGGAAATAACGTTGAGATCCTCTCCGGCATTGCCGAGGGCGATACGTACTATTACCGCTATGCCGACACGATAAAATACAGCTTCTCAAGATAATAATAAACCGCAGGGGCGCTTCAATCCCCTGCGGTATTTATACACGCATATTTTTATTCCTGCGGCTGCTTTTTCTTAGGCGCTGCGGCAAGCAGATACAGCGGCGCAAAGATGAGCGCCGGCAGCGCCGCGTAGCTTGTTCCGAGCGTCAGCGCGGCAGCAATGACCACCGCACCGGCGGCGCAGACGAACGCGGCACCGGCAGGCGCGATGAGCACCGCGCGGCTGCGGCATTTCTCAAACGCCGCTGGGAGACAGCAAAGCCCCAATATGCCGCCGAGCACCTCCAGTACGCTTATCACAATGCGCGCTTTGTGTGCGCGGTTAAACTCCACATAGTACTCATCCGCGTACTGTGCCGCAACCTCGCCAAGCTCCGCATCGTCCGTGAGTCTCGCCTTTATCCCGTCGTAGGCTTTGAGCGTGCGGCGCGTCGCGCCGAGCTTCTGCTCATCCTCCTTGCGCTCCTCGGCGATCGCCTTTTCCTCCGCCAGCGCCACAGCCTCGTCCAAAAGCGCTTCGCGCCTTTCCGCCAGCTCCGGCTCTTCATCGTCCAGCTTGCCCATGTCGTACCATAGCTGGGCAAGATTGCCGTCTATCTTCTCTATCACGCCGTCAAGCTTTGACCATGCGGCGTTGAGCTTCGTGCGCGCCGCCTCTATCTGCGTCTTGCCCTCGGCAAGGGCGGCAGAGGTCATCTGCGAAAGCTGCGTGAGCGCGGCGGCGGCAGCGGTAAGGTCGGTCACTGTCTGCTCTCCCGCTGCGGTTAGAATCGTGTTTGCTCCGGCGAGGGTCTGCTCTGCCGTAATGTAGGTGTTATACGCCTTTGCTTTGGGCTGATAGTCAGCCATTTGGGCATCATATTCGGCTTTTGCTGCCGCATAATCGTTGCAAGCTTTATTATAATCTTCAGCGCATTCCGTCTTTTTCGCTTCCGTCCACTCCGGGTCGGTGCTCGGATCAGTGACATTGAGTGTCGGTGCTTCTCCCGGATCCTCCGGCTTCGGATTCGCCAGTATGGGGGCAAGGGTGCGGCACGCCGGTATCAGCGTATCACACGCGGTTTTCAGCTGCTGTCCCTGTGCCGCCTTGGTGTTGTACTCCTTCTCGGCGCTGTCAAACTGCGCTTTGGCGTTCTGGTACGCCCACAAGCCCTCCTTCGCCTGCGCGCGAGCCTCCCACAGCGCCTCCGCACCCTGCTTGTAGCCGCCCTGCTTTGCGGTGCGCTCGGCAAGGTCGGTGCGGTACTGCGCGGCATCATCGTCGTGCTGCTGCCGGTGCTCGTCAAGCTCGGCGGAGACCTGCTTATAGCTCTCCGCGTCCGCAAGCTTTGCCGTCAGCTCGTTATATGTCGCTATCCTATCCGTCAGCTTTTCATAATCCGCGGTGTCCTCGGCATATTCGCTTTTCGCCTTGCCGAAGCCGAGCGCGCCGACAATGAGCATTATGACGCACATTATTGCAAGCGTGACCGCCATCACCCTCGCCAGCGCCGGATGCTTCATATTCATTCCTCCGTCCAAGAATCATTTTTACATTAAATAATAACACAAAAATATGAAGATTTCATGTATAATATAAAGGCGGGCGAAAAAACTCGCCCGTCTCTGCTTATATTTTATACTTCTCGCTGTACTCGGCATAGAGCGTGTCAAAATTATGCGAGTGCAGCTCCTTGAGGTTGATGACATAGGTGTGCGTGTCGTACTCATGGGAGTGCAGCTCGATAAGCGCGATGGCGATGTTTGAGCAGTGATCCGCCACGCGCTCGAAATTCGTCAGCAGGTCGTTGAACAAAAAGCCGTGCTCCAGCGAGCATTCGCCCCGCTGCAGGCGGTCGACATGGCGCAGCTTCATCTCGTCGCACAGCACGTCTATCCGCTCCTCCAGCGGCTCAACGCGATAGGCGGTGCTGATATCGTCGCTGATAAACGAGCCTACGGACAGCGTGAGTATCTCCTCAATGGCGCTGTCAAGAACGTGCAGCTCATTCTCGGCATCGGCAGAGAACTTGACGTGCTTGTCGTTCTTCTCCTGCGCGTTTTCGGAAATATTGACCGCGTGGTCGCCTATGCGCTCAAAATCGCTGAGGGCGTGGAGATATTTCGACACGCGCTCGCTCTGCTCATCCGTCAGCTCCAGCGCGGTTATCCGCATAAGGTAAGAGCCTAGCTTGTCCTCAAACTGGTCGATAACATCCTCCGTCGCCTGTATCTTGTCATACTGTGCGGGGGTGTAATCGTCGAGCAGGTGCATTGCGTCCACAAGATTGCCGCGCGCCGCCTCCGCCATTGCGTTGACGGTCATGCGGCTCTGCTCCACCGCGACGGCGGGATGCTCCAGAAAGCGCTCGTCGAGGCGGTCAAACTCACCCCGGGCGCGGCGCTCGCCCTCGCTCTCGCGGACGAGCTTGCAGATGATGTCCGCCATTTTGTCGATAAACGGCAGCAGGGCGAACGCCGTCACCGTGCGGAACACGGAGTTGAGCAGCGCGATGGACACCGTGTCCATCACGCGGTATTTGATGCCAAAGTCAAAGAAAAAGTCCAGCCCGTAGAAGAGCACGGCGCAGACCACCGCGCCCGTCAGCTCCGCCACGAGATAGGACATGGCGGTGCGCCGCCCGTTGACGCGCGCGCCCAGCGCCGACAGCAGCACCGGCACTGCCGCGCCCACGGCGATGCCGAGGGTGATGGGGTAGGCGGTGGCAAAGGTGATAGCGCCGGTGGCGGAGAGCGCCTGCAATATTCCGACGGCGGCAGAGGCGCTTTGCAGCACGGCGGTGAACACCGCGCCCACGAGTATGCCGAGGGCGGGGTTTTGGAACGTTGTGAGCACGTTGATGAACGTCTCACTCTCGCGCAGGGGTGCGACAGAGCCGCTCATAAGCTGCATTCCGTACATCAGCACGGAAAAGCCGAGGAATATATCGCCGACATGGCGGCGCGTGACGTTCTTGCTGAACATGCGCAGCACGATACCCACGACGGCGACAACGGCGGAGATGGTGGCGGTGGAGAACAGCGCCGCCCAGCCGCTTGCGCCCTCGATGCTCGACAGGCAGATGATCCACCCCGTGACGCTCGTGCCGATGAGTGCGCCGAGGATAACGGAGATCGCCTGCTTGAACTTCATCATGCCGGAGTTGACAAAGCCCACGACCATCACGGAGGTCGCGGCGGAGGACTGAATGATCCCCGTCACGCCCGCGCCGAGCAGCAGCCCGCGCATCGGTGTGCTCGACAGGCGGTAAAGTATCAGCTCAAGCCTGCTGCCGGCAACTCTTTTCAGCCCCTCCCCCATCAGCGTCATGCCAAAGAGGAACAGTGCCACGCCGCCCAGCAGCGAGATCACGTTTGAAACGTTCATAGGCTCGTCATCCCCGATTTTTATAAGTCCCATATTAGGCTGAGTATATCATAACATATAACACGGATACGCACAAGTCGGCGCGGGCAAAAATTTTTGCCCGCGCCGATATGTGTTTGCTTTACGTTATGAAAGTGTTAAGTCTGTCGGTCAGTCGATGTGTATGACCTTCTCCGCCAGCTCATTGGCGGTGACGTTGGGGTTGTGGTAGCGTTCGCGGCGGACGCTTGCGCCGCCGAGGCTTATCGCCTGACGCGGGCAGAATTGCAGACAGCTCAGGCACTGGATGCAGCTCGTGCCGATGACGGCTTTACCGTTTTCTATGCGGATGTTGCCGCGCGGGCAGAGCGCCGCGCACTGACCGCAGCCGATGCACGCCTCGCTCACGCGCATCTTCGCCGCCTTGAGGTCGGATATTTTCGCCCATGCCTTGTTCTCCGCCGCGTTGACGGGGTTGTTCGGCGGGCGCTTGTCCGTGCGGCGGGCGGAGAGAATCTCCTGCGCGGCATGGTGAGCAAGCTTTTCCGAGCGCGCCTGCGCCTTTTCGGGCGTGAGCGGCGGCATCATAAGCGTGTGCGGGAGCAGCCAAATGCACGAGCACTGGTGGGATATGCCCGTCCAGTAGTCAAGATGGACGAGCTTGTCCAGCTTATACAGCCCCGTGCCGAGATACCCGGCATAGCTGCACACGCCGAAGGTGTAGGCGTTCGGGCTTATCTTCAGCTCGGCGACGTACTTCTCCACATCGCCGGGCAGCCCGCCGCCGTAGCACGGGAACACGAAGCCCACGCGGCGCGCATCGCTCACGTCCTTCACGGCGGGCTCGGCGCGCATCATAACGATGTCCGTATCCCCAAGCTCGCGGGCGATGTTCTTTGCAATGTCCAGACAGTTACCGCTGCCGGAAAAGCAGAAAATGACATTTTTGCTCATGCTTTTTACCTCCGTTATTCACATTGTACTATATAAATCGAACCATTGTATGTCAATTTTACCTCAAACTTGGGCGAATTGCAATGTATAATAAGAGGAAAGTGTATAAAAGTACGATGCCTCACCCCACGGTGTCGCGGAGGACACGGAGGAAGTTTTTCGAGGCGATGAGGTCTATCTCATCGTCGGTGAACACGCGCTCCATCGCCTCGGCGAGGCGCGGCAGCCCCGTGCAGTCACCCATTTCCAGCGCGCAGTCTATCCCGTCAAAGTCCGAGCCGAGCGCAACGCTCTCTATGCCCGCTCTTTGGCGGATATAGTCCATGTGGCGGATAATGTCGGCATTGGGAGTATAGTCCTCGCGCCCGTTGAGAAACAGCGAGTAGAAATTCACGCCGACCACGCCGCCGTGCTCCGCCACGGCGCGGAGCTGCGCATCCGTGAGGTTGCGGCTGTGGTCGCAGAGGGCGCGGGCGCAGGAGTGCGACGCGACAAACGGCTTGCGCGATATGTCCGCCACATCCCAAAAGCCGCCCTCGGAGAGGTGCGACACGTCCACGATTATGCCCAGCTCGTTCATGCGCTCCACCGCCTCTTTGCCGAACGGCTTTAGGGGTTTTGCGTGCTCGCGCGCGTCGGCGGAGTTTGGGAAGCCGAGGGAATTTTCATAGTTCCACAGCAGCGCCGCCATGCGCACGCCGCGCGCGTACATCTCATCCACGCGCGCTATCTTCCCCTCCAGCGGCACGGCATCCTCCACGGTGAAAAGCGCGGATATCTTTCCCTCAGCGCGGTTTTTCATCACATCGGCATACGAGCGCGCGGGGGCGAGCGTGTCGGGGTAGAGCGCCGTCTGCCGGTCGAAAATATCCGCCATGGCGCAGAAAAGCTCATACGCACCGATGCGGACATTGTTCCGCTCGGCGCAGTCGTGCGTGGCGATAAACGCCGCAAAGCACTGCATCAGCACCTCGCCACGCCGCAGCTTTTCAAGGTTTATATGCCCCGCAAGCTCGGCGAGGTCTTTCTTCTTCGTGTACATCTCCAAAATGCTGTCACAATGGAGGTCAACAAAGCGCATATCCGTCATATATTTGTTTCCTTCCTATTCTTCCTTTGAACAATCAAGCGCACGTAATACGCCGCGCAGACAATGAGCATGAACAGCGCCGCCGCAGTTTCCGACAGCCCGATGTTGAACACGACGGGGGCGGGGCGCGTGCTCATGTACCACGCGAACGGCACGCGCACCGCGAGCACCGCGATTATCCCCTGCGCCATGACAAAGCGCGTCCTGCCGATGCCGTTGAAGTACCCGGTGAAGCAATAGGCGATGGAGAGGATAAAGCACTCAATGCTTGTTGCCTTCAAAAACTCCGCCGAAACATTGATGACCGCTGCATCGTCAATAAAAAACGAGGACAGCGCGCCGCCGCCGAAGAAGCCCAGCGCCGCCACCGCGCCGCCGAGCAGTGCCGCACTCGCCATACCGTCCCACATGGCGCGGCGGGCGCGCTCATGCTGCGCCGCACCTGTGTTCTGCGCCACGAAGGCGGACACGGACTGCATATACGCCATGGGGACGAGCAGGATGAACATCGACAGCTTTTCCGCGATGCCCACGCCCGCCGATATTGTCACGCCCAGCGCGTTGACGAGCCCGATAATGATAAGATACGATATCTCGTTGCACATGTCCTGAAGCGCCAGCGGCGCGCCGAGGCGCAGCACGTCCAGCGCGGTCTTTCCGCACGGGCGGGCGCTCTCCCGCGTGAGCGGGAATGACAGACCGTGCTTTCTGATGAGCGCAAGCGAGAGCACCACGCTCACGCCCTGCGCCGCGACCGTGGCGATTGCCGCGCCCACAGCGCCCATCTTGAACACGCCGACCAGCAGCAGATCGCCCGCGACGTTCACGGCGCTGGCAATGGCGACAAAAATCAGCGGCGCTTTGGAGTTCCCCAGCCCGCGAAAAATCGCGCTGGCAAGGTTATAAGCCGCGATAAACACGCCGCCCGCACCGCAGATGCGGATATAGTTCACGGTGTGCTCCATCGCCTCTGCGGGCGCATTCATCAGCACCGCGATAGGGCGCGCGGCGGCGACCGTGACGAGCGTGAGCACAGCGCCGAGTATGCCGAACACCAGTATGCTCGTGCCTATCACGCGCGCCGCGCCCTCGCTGTCGCCCTCGCCGATGCGCGTGGCAAGCAGCACGGTTGATCCCATCGACAGCCCCGCGACGATGCCCGTGACGATGAGCATGGTCTGGCTGCCGGTGGAGACGGCGGACACCTCCGCCGAGCCGCAGAAGCGCCCCACCGCCCACAGGTCGAACGCGCCGTAAAAATTCTGCAAAAACAGCGCGAAGAGCACCGGCACTGCAAAGCGCAGCAGCGCCGGGACGATGGGTCCGGTGAGGAAGCCGTTGTCGTTATTCTTTTCTTCGCGCACTCTGCGAGGG
>CAVGKI010000051.1:0-11775 GCA_963629655.1 Butyricicoccaceae bacterium
CCCTGCCGCCGAGGCTCTTCATGCGCCGGCTTATCCGGATTATCACGGCAATGCCGGATGAGTCCATAAAGCCCAGCCCGCTCAGATTCAGCACACAGTCGCGCGGGAGGTATTCGTCCAGCAGCTCGTCTATCCGCCGCGTGGTGCAGCGCGCCTCGTGATGGTCAAGCTCGCCGGAGAGATACACCGTCAGCCGCCCGGCTGTAAAGCTCGTTCGTATGTTCATATTCTCACCTCTGATATATACAAAAAAATAACACCGTGCGTTTTTCACGTACACGGTGTTATTTTAATAATAATATTCTGAATAATCTGTCGAAATGCGGAGGCTTGCGTATTATTTGCCGAGGTTTTCAAGGCTGAGCTTGAGGTTTTCGATAAGCGCGGCAAGCTTCTCCTTCTTCTCGCGCTCGGCGTTGACCACGCTCTCCGGCGCGCGGGAGACAAACTTCTCATTGGCAAGCTTTGCAATCTGCCCCTCGAGCTGCTTGACGGCGTTGGCAAGCTCCTTCTTTATGCGCTCGCGCTCCTTGTCGAGGTCAACAAGCTCCGCCAGCGGCATGAACATACGGGCGTTATCCGTCGCGAGGGAAACCGTGCCGCTGCCGCCGTTGGTGTCGGCATCCTTCACGCTGACCTCGCTGGCAAAGGCGAGCTTGCAGATATAGCTGCGTCCGGATTCAAACGCCTCCTTGCGGTCGGTGGCGATGATGAGGTGCGCCTTTCTCGACGGAGGCACATTCATCTCGCTGCGGCGGGCGCGGACAGCCTTTATAACGGTCATGACCATTTCAAAGTTCTGCTCGTCCTCCGGGAACGACAGCTCCGGCCTGAACTCCGGATAGCGCGCGATCATCAGCGCCTCGCCCTCGTGCGGCAGCGCCTGCCATATCTCCTCGGTGATGAACGGCATGAACGGGTGCAGCAGCTTTAATATCTCCGTCAGCACGTACAGCAGCACCTTCTGCGCGGCGAGCTTGGACTGCTCATCCTCGCCGTTGAGGCGCGGCTTTGTCAGCTCGATGTACCAGTCGCAGTAGCTGTCCCAAATGAAGTCGTATATCTTCGCCGCCGCAACGCCCAGCTCGAAGCTGTCCATGTTCTCGTTGACCTCTTTGACAACGTCGTTGAGCTTGGAGAGTATCCATTTATCCTCTATCTCCAGCTTCTCCGGCAGCTCGTTTTTGTCAATGGTGAGGTTCATCATGACGAAGCGCGAAGCGTTCCATATCTTGTTGCAGAAGTTGCGCATCGCCTCGCACTTTTCGACATAAAAGCGCATATCGTTGCCGGGAGAGTTGCCGGTGATGAGGTTGAAGCGCAGCGCGTCCGCGCCGTATTTGTCGATTATCTCAAGCGGGTCGATGCCGTTGCCGAGGGACTTGGACATTTTGCGCCCCTGACTGTCGCGGACAAGCCCGTGGATAAACACGGTCTTGAACGGCTCCTTGTCCATCTGCTCCATCGCGGAGAATATCATGCGCGCGACCCAGAAGAAGATGATGTCGTACCCCGTCACCATGACGGAGGTGGGGTACCAATAATCAAGCTCCGGCGTGCTGTCGGGCCAGCCCATTGTGGAGAACGGCCAGAGCGCCGAGCTGAACCATGTGTCCAAAACGTCCTCGTCGCGTGTGATGTTCTTGCCGTGGCAGTGCTCGCACTCGGTCGCGTCCTCGCGCGAGACGGTGATATGCCCGCAGTCGGCGCAGTACCACGCGGGGATCTGATGCCCCCACCAAAGCTGGCGGGAGATGCACCAGTCGTGCACATTCTCCATCCAGTTGAGATAGGTCTTTGTGAAGCGCTCCGGCACAAATTTTATCCGCCCGTCCTTTACGACCTCTATCGCCTTCTTCGCCAGCGGCTCCATCTTCACGAACCACTGCGGGGAGAGCATCGGCTCGACCGCCTTGCCGCAGCGATAGCAGCAGCCGACATTGTGGCTGTACGGCTCGACCTTGACAAGATAGCCCTGCTCCTCCAAATCGGCAACTATTGCCTTGCGCGCCTCGTAGCGATCCATACCGTCATACTTGCCGCCGTTGATTATTTTGCCGTCCTCGTCGATGCACTGTATCTGCTCCAAATTATGCCTCAGACCGACCTCGTAGTCGTTGGGGTCGTGGCAGGGGGTCATTTTGACCGCGCCCGTGCCGAAGCCCAGCTCCACATAGTCGTCCGCCACGATGGGCAGCTTGCGCCCGACGAGCGGGAGAATTGCGTTCTTGCCGACAAGGTGCCGATATTTCTCATCGGCGGGGTTGACGGCGACGCCGCTGTCGCCCAGCATCGTCTCCGGGCGGGTTGTGGCGATGATGAACTCCTCATCGGAGTCCTCCACCGGGTAGCGGATATACCAAAAGCTGCCCGGAATGTCCTTATACTCGACCTCCGCGTCCGACAGCGCCGTGCGGCAGTTCGGACACCAGTTTATCATTCTGCGCCCCTTGTAGATGAGCCCCTTGTCATAAAGCTCGCAGAACGTCTCGCGCACAGCCTTGGCGCATGTCTCGTCCATGGTGAAGCGGCTGCGCTCCCAGTCGCAGCTGACACCCATGCTCTTCTGCTGCTCGACTATGCGGTCGCCGTACTGCTCCTTCCACGCCCAGACGCGCTCCAAAAACTTGTCGCGCCCAAGGTCATAGCGGGTCTTGCCCTCGGTCTTGCGCAAAACCTCCTCCACCTTTATCTGTGTTGCTATGCCGGCATGGTCAACGCCGGGAATCCACAGCGCGCTGTACCCCTGCATGCGCTTATAGCGCGTGAGGATATCCTGAAGGGTGGAGTCCATCGCGTGTCCCATGTGCAGCTGCCCCGTGACATTGGGGGGCGGCATGACGATGGAGAACGGCTTCCTGTCGGGATCTATCACCCCGCGGAAGTACCCGCCCTGCATCCACATATCGTAGATCTTCTTCTCGACCGATTTTGGTTCATACACCTTTGGCAGCTCTTTCATTTTCTGCATTCTCCTTTGTCCAGTATGTGCCTTGACCGGGACGAAAAACGCCCCGAAGCCGAAGGCTTCAGGGCGATAAATTACCGCGGTACCACCTGAATTCCGCATACTCTGCGGCACTCTTGTCCGCTTAACGCGCGGAGCACGACCCGGCTACACAGCGCACAGCCTTCACCCGGTATACTCAGAGCCGACCTTCCGCAGCGCCTCACGGGAGCTTTCACCAACCGCTCCCTCTCTGAGATCGGCATTCTGCGTACTCCTGCCCGTCACAGTAGATTATGGCGATTATATCCCATCTCCCGCCGTTTGTCAACCGCGTCATACGGCGATTTTGGGCTCGGCATGATGTTCACAAAAACCTTACAGATTTTTTGGTTTCATTTCAATTATACATGTCATAATGCAAACTGTAAACACGCAGGAACAACATAAAATCTCAGCTATGGCTCTAAATAGAAATTGCATTGCGTGATAACGGTTACTGTCCACCGCAGCAGCAGTCTGGAAGAGGCAGACTAACAGCAATCACCGCCTCGCGGTGTTTATCATATATCTCTTCTCTTCAACCGTCAGCGCCCGAACGGAATCCCCGTTCGGGCGCTGACATATTTGTTCAGACACCGAGCATATTTTTCAGTGCCGCCGCGTCGGTCACGCCGACGCGCTTTTCAACAGGCTTGCCGTCCTTGAACACAATGAGCGTGGGTATGCTCATCACGGCAAAGCGGCGGGCAAGCTCCGGCTCTTCGTCAACGTCCACCTTGCCTATCTTCACCCTGCCGCCGAGCTCGCCGTCGAGCTGCTCAAGTATCGGCGCCTGCATCCGGCAGGGACCGCACCATGTCGCCCAGAAATCCACAAGGCTTGTCCCCTCGGCGACAAAGCCGTCAAATTCCGCTGTCTTGATATGTGTGACCGCCATGTTCTATTTCTCCTTTTTCTTTTTTTCGTCGATATATCCGCATGCCGAGAGCGCCGCAGTATTCCCCTCCCCTACCGCCTTTGCCAGCTGATAGGGCTTGCCCGTGCAGTCACCGGCGGCAAACACACCGGGGATATTCGTCTCTCCCCCGCGCGTCACCGCGATACCCGCCTTGCCGCTGTCAAGCCCGGGTACGAGCGTGGACACCGCTATGCTCTCTTTTATTATAAACACACAGTCAACCCTATATTCTGTTGCGCCGGCAACAAGCGTTTCTGCTCTCTCCGCGCCCTTTATCGCATAGCGCAGACTGTCCTCAAAGCGCAGCACCGTGCACCCTATGCCCTCCAAAAAGTCGGCATCGGCGCGTGCCTCCGCGCCCGCGCCGATAACGGCGACGGTTTTGCCCCTATAGAGCATTCCGTCGCAGGTTGCGCAATAGCTCACACCGCGTCCGAGAAGCTCCGCCTCGCCGGGGTATAGGCTTTCGCGCGTTATGCCGACGGCGAGAATTACCGCCGCGCAGGTGTAGAAATCGTTTCCCACCGCAACACCGAAGCTGTCCCCCAGCGGCATGACGGACAACGCCCGCCCCGCAATAACCTCCGCGCCGCAGCCGTCAAGCTGCCGCCGGAACAGCTCCGCCAGCTCACGCCCCGTGGAATTTTCCGCGCCGGGGTAATTTGCAATGCGCTCTGCCTTGTAAAGACTTGTCGTCTCCGCACCGTTGGCAATGACGGCTGTGCGCTTGCCGCGCGCCTGACAGGTCATTGCCGCCGACAGCGCCGCCGCGCCGCCGCCGATTATTATAACATCATATCCGTCCGGCATACCGCGCCTCCTTGTATATTTGCCTTTTTTATCTTTTTATTTATCATACCACTTTATTGTTGAAATATCTACCTCTATCGTTTATAATAACACATATTTGTGTATTGGAGAAGATGGTCATGGAAGAAACCGCAAGAAATTTTATTGATTCGTTTATTATTGAGGATCTATCCGAGGGAAACCGCTGCTACGGCATGCAGGTGCACACGCGCTTCCCGCCCGAGCCTAACGGCTATCTGCACATCGGTCACTGCAAGGCGCTGACCATCGACTTCGGCACGGCGGAGCACTTCGGCGGCATATGCAACCTGCGCATGGACGACACAAACCCCGCCAAGGAGGACAACGAATTTGTCGAGGCGATACAGCAGGACATTCACTGGCTCGGCTTCGACTGGGGCGACAGATTTTTCTTCGGCTCGGACTATTTTGAAAAGACCTACGAATACGCCGTTGAGCTTATCAAGAAAGGGCTTGCCTACGTGTGCGAGCTGACGCCGGAGCAGTTCAAGGAATATCGCGGCGACACGACGCACCCCGCCGTCAGCCCGTGGCGCGACCGCCCTGTTGAGGAAAACCTTGACCTCTTTGAGCGCATGAAAAACGGCGAATTTGAAGAGGGGCGCTACACCCTGCGCGCAAAGATAGACCTTGCCAGCGGCAACTTCAATATGCGCGACCCAGTGCTCTACCGCATACGCTATATCGAGCATCACCGCCAGGGCACAAAGTGGTGCATCTTCCCCATGTACGACTTTGCCCACCCGATACAGGACGCGCTGGAGGGCATCACGCACTCGCTCTGCTCGCTGGAGTATGAGGCGCACAGACCGCTGTATGACTGGGTCGTGTCCAACGTCTCCATTCCCGGCATCAAGCCGCGCCAGATAGAGTTTGCGCGCCTTGGGATAAACTACACCGTCATGTCCAAGCGCAAGCTGAGAAAGCTTGTGGAGGAGGGCTATGTCTCCGGCTGGGACGATCCGCGCATGCCGACGCTGTGCGGGCTGCGCCGCCGTGGGTACACCTCGCGCTCCATCCGCGACTTCTGCGAGCGCATAGGCGTGTCAAAGGTCGATTCCACCGTCGAGTGGGCGTTCCTCGAAAGCTGTCTGCGCGACGACCTCAACGCCAACGCCAAGCGCGTCATGGCGGTGCTCGACCCCGTCAAGCTCATCATCACAAACTACCCCGAGGGCAAGAGCGAGCTGCTCCCCGTCGAGAACAGCCCCCTCAAGCCGGAGGACGGCATGCGCGAGGTCAGCTTCTCCCGCGAGGTGTACGTCGAGGCGGAGGACTTCATGGAGGTGCCCGCACCCAAGTACAAGCGCCTCTATCCCGGCAATGAGGTCAGGCTAAAGGGCGCGTATCTCGTCACCTGCACCGGCTGCAAGAAGGACGAGAACGGCAAGGTCGTGGAGATATACTGCGAGTATGACCCGGAGAGCCGAGGCGGCGATCCCGCCGACGGGCGCAAGGTCAAGGGCGCGACCATTCACTGGGTCAACGCGCTCGACTGCGCGGACGCGGAGGTGCGCGTGTACGGCTACCTCTTCACAGACCCGGAGCCGGACGGGGCGGACAAGAATTTCCTCGACTGCCTCAACCCCGAAAGCCTCACGGTGCTGACGGGCTGCAAGGTGGAATCCGGGCTTGCAGCCGCACCGATGCCGGAGGCGGGCAAGGACTCCGAGGGGTATCAGTTCATGCGTCAGGGCTACTTCTGCCTTGACAATAAGGACGCGAAGCCCGGTCACCTCGTGTTCAACCGCTCCGTGGCATTGAAGGACGGGTTTAAAAAGTAAGCACAGCATACAGTGAACCCCCGGCAGCATAGCCGAGGGTTCGTTTTTTATATTCCCATTCATCATCATTTTTATTGAATGGCAGTATAAAAACGCGCAGTTGCGCGGCACAACGGGATGTGATATAATTGATTTACAAATCACTCGTACAAATCATACAAAGGAGGCGTTTCCCTATGAAAAAAATCATACTGCACATTTTATTAGCCGCCTTGATTTTGGTCGTGCTGGCGGCAGTCGGGTTTGGCGCACTGTACGCGTCGCGGCTGAAAACCGTAAGCACCATCCGGAAAATCACAAACTACGATGAATACAACCTCTACCGCATGGACATTACCTATGACTACAGCATCGACGACATCATCAGCTACGGCATCACCGACAACCAGTCCATGCTCAACGCAGTCTTAAAGGAAGCTCTTCCCCTGCTGCCCATTAAAATGGAAGCCCCGCAGTTCGGGTGCAGCGCGTTCACAATCCCCGGCGCGGACGGGCATATTTTGATGGGGCGCAACTACGACTTCAAGAACGATTCCTCGGCAATGCTCGTTTACTGCACGCCGAAAAACGGCTACAAGTCCGTGGCGCTGGCAGCACTGGACAACGTCTCTGCCAACCAGGCCAACGCGAGTATGTCCACGAAGCTGGCATGCCTGACCGCGCCGTTCATCTGCCTGGACGGCATGAACGAGAAAGGCGTGTCCATTGCCGTTCTGACGCTGGACAGCGATCCCGTCGACCAGAACACGGGCAAGCAGAAGATTTTTACGACGCTTGCCATCCGCATGGTGTTGGATCGCGCCGCCACAACGCAGGAAGCCGTTGACCTGCTGCGCAGCTATGATATGTTCGCCACGGCGGGGCGCGATTACCACTTCTACATCACTGATGCAACCGGTGACGGTCGTGTGGTCGAGTACGACCCCGACGATGCCGCCCGACCGTTGGTGGACACCAAGATGGATGCCATCACGAACTTTTTCGGCATGTACAGTGACCGCGTGGAGCCGAACCAAAAGAACGGCATTTACGGTCACGGCAAAGAGCGGTACAACGCCATTATGGAAGTGCTGGACGCGGGGCGCACCGGCACCGATGCCGCGTGGGATGCCTTAAAGGCTGCCTCGCAGGAGCCCAACCCCGAGGATGTGACCAGCAACACCCAGTGGTCGCTGATCTACGACGACACCGCGCTGACCGCTGAAATTGTTATTCGCCGCGACTGGAACAACGTGATAAGCTACGACTTGAACACAAACAGGATAGGCGCTTAGTACGATTACTCTTATTACTCTTCCTCGTCCAGAAGCTCCGCGCTTGATTTTATCGCCTCTATCTCATTGCGCGTGTCGCGCAGGGCGATGTTTATTGCCGCGCCGCTGTATATGACGATGCAGCACGAATACAGCCACAGCATCAGCAGTATCAGCGAGGCGAGCGACCCGTACACCAGCGGATAGCGCGCCGAGCGCCCAATAAACTCCGAAAACATGAGCGTGAATGCGACGAGCACGACGGTGGTGACGAGCGTGCCGGGGAGGGTGCTGTAATCGTCGATATTGCGCTTTGCCGCCTCAAACACGCTCCAGATGAGCACGAAGAATATCCCCGCCATGACGATAAAGCGCATCCAGTTCCACGAGCCGCTGATGTCAATAAATGGCAGAAGCTCATTGACGGTCTTTATAAACTGTCTGCCGGTGAGCATGACGAGCACGGCAAAATATATCGCCGCGAGCAGCACGAGCGAGAAGATAATGCTGAACGCAAAATACATCACAACCTTGTACTTCACGCCGCCCTGCATTCTGCCTATCGTCGTCTGCATGGAGCGCGACGCGGCGGAGGCGGACGTCACCAGCACGACGAGCCCCGCCACCATCATCGCGCGGCTGTTGTTCGCCGCGACATAGGACATGAAGTCCTCAATGAGGCGCATAGTCTCGCCGGAGACGAAGCTGCGGATAAACTGCAAAATGCGTATCGCCCTCTCATAGCTGTTGCCGAGCATGGTGTAAAGGCAGATTATGAGCGGGAAAAACGTCATGGTGAAGTAATACGACAGCGCGGCGGACGCGATGGGTATCTGATTATCCGAATATATCCTTATGAAATTTTTCAAAAAACGGACGGTCTTATCGAGCATTCGTTCAAGCTCCCTATAAAAAGCTCCCCCATTGAAAACAGGGGGAGCTTTTCAATTCATCGCATAAATTATTTCGTGTTGAATATCTTGAAAATGCTGTCGAACGGATCCTCCCCCGTGCCGTCGGCAGAGGCGGCGGGGCGCACCTCGCTCATGGGAGGAGGCACGACGGGCGACGCGGAAACGGGCGCGGCGGCAGCTGCCTTCTCGGCAGCGCCAGTGAACAGCCCCTGCGGTCTTTCACGGACGGAGATGGGGCGCACAGCGCCGGAAGCCGAAGCCGCCGCACCGGCGGCATCCGCAGGCTCCGCCCCGGAGGGCGCTTCCTCAAAGCCGGTAGCAATGACGGTGACGCGTATCTCATCCTGCAGCGAGGAGTCGAACGTTGCGCCGAAGATGATGTTGGCATCCGGGTGCGCCGCCTCCTGCACGAGGTTCGCGGCAGTCTCGACATCCTCAAGATCCATATCCTCGGAGCCGGTGATGTTGATGAGCACGCCGCGCGCGCCGTTTATGGAGGTCTCCATCAGCGGGCTTGCAACGGCGAGCTTCGCGGCATCCTCCGCCTTGCCCTTGCCTGCGGCGTGACCCACGCCCATGTGGGCAAAGCCGGCATCGCGCATGATGCAGGTAACATCGGCAAAGTCAAGGTTGATGAAGCCGGTGTTCTTGATAAGGTCGGAAATGCTGGTGACGGCCTGATGCAGCACGTCATCGGCAATCTCAAACGCATTGGCGAGCGTGACCTTCTGATCCGTGGCGTATTTGAGACGGTCATTGGGGATAATGAGCAGAGAATCGACCCTGCCGAGCAGCTCCTTAATGCCCATGTTCGCCTGATCCATGCGGCGCTTGCCCTCGAACTTGAAGGGCTTGGTCACGACGCCGACGGTGAGTATACCCGCCTCGCGCGCGATCTCCGCCACGACGGGAGCCGCGCCCGTGCCCGTGCCGCCGCCCATGCCGGCGGTGATGAACACCATGTCCGCGTCCTCTATCGCCTTGGCAATGTTGTTGCGGCTCTCCTCGGCGGAGCGCTTGCCGACATCGGGGTCAGAGCCCGCACCCTGTCCGCGGGTCATCTCCTCGCCGATTTGGATCTTCTGATTGGCATTGGAGACGGCAAGCGCCTGCTTATCGGTGTTGATGGCGATAAACTCCACTCCCTGCGTCCCTGCCTTGACCATTCTGTTCACGACGTTGTTGCCCGCGCCGCCGACGCCGACCACCTTTATCGTCACGACATTCTCCGGCCCTGTTTCGGCTTTGAAATCCATACTTCTGCCTCCTGTGTTTTATCTGATCACATACAGTGAGATCTTTTATTTTTTTACCGTGCTCTATATATTATTACATTTTCCTGTTTAGGTCAATAGATTTTTTGTTTTTTCAGAAATTTTTTGTTTTCAAATTGTAATTGCAGGATTTATTCCGACATAAAATGCGCCGTTGCGCCGTCGGAGAGGTTGAGATAGCCGACATCCTCACTGCTAAGCTTGTCCAAAACCGCGACAAACATTCCAAATTTATACTCTGTATTTGAACTGCCGCCGATATTGACGGTCAGCCGCCCGCCGTATTGGAACGTCACCGCGCCGGTGTCTGAAAAATCAATTTGCGACACGTTTGCCGTCAGTCCCCTGTCATCTATCTGCGACAGCACCTCCGCGAGATATTCCACCACGGCGGTGTCGCCGTCCTCGGTCTGCATCGGCTCGCCGATGAGCAGCGTGCCGGGGCTTATGCCGCGCACGACGATGAGGTTTGAAAGCTCGTCCTCCGATGCCTTGCCCAGCACCTTGCAGTTATGGTCAATCGTCCAGTTCTCGTCGCCGAGTGAGATGTACGCCATTGCCGTGCTCTCCGTCACGTCGATAATGACCTTGTTGGGCAGCTTGCGCTCCACCGTGACCTCCTCGACATACGGCAGCTTTGCAAAGACGCGCGAGAGCGCCGCAAATCGGTCAAAGAAAAACAGGTTATCCCCCTCCTCAATGTCGATGGCGCGGATAATCTCGCTGTCGGTATAGTGGACATTGCCGTTGACCTCGATATCCGACACGCGGAAGAAAACGCTCATCACGAAGATAAGCGCGACCTCGACAATGACGAACATCAGCGGGGCGCTGATTGTGCTGTGCCGCCGGGGCTTCATATACTCCGAGTGCTTGTCGGCTGGCGGCTGATTGGAATGAGCATAAGCCATGCGGTTTTATCCTTTCGCAGTGTGCATACCGGCGGGCGCGCAGCAGCGCGCCGACCGCAATGCATATGTATAACACATATATAACATATCAGTATTCGAGAAAAATGTCAGCGCCGAGGGAACGCAGGCGCACATCAAAGCGCTCATACCCGCGCGTAATGTGCCCGTCGTCGAATATGACCGTCTCCCCCTCGGAGGCAAGCCCCGCGACGATCATCGCCGCGCCGCCGCGCAAATCCGTGGCGTTCAGCGCCGTCCCGTGCAGGCAGTCAACGCCCCATATCTCGGCGCGCCGCCCCTCCACGACTATGTCCGCCCCAAGCCGCCGAAGCTCCGGCACTTGGCGATAGCGGTTCTCAAAAATATTCTCCGTTATCTCGGTGCAGCCCTCGGCTTGCAGCAGCGCCGCCATCAAAACCGGCTGCGCGTCCGTCGGGAAGCCGGGGTACGGCTCTGTCACTACCGCGCCCGGCGCTTTCAAGCGCCCGGTCGAGCGAATGCGGACAGTGCGGTTAGAGCTTATTATATCACATCCCGCTTGATTAAGGAAGTAGAGAACTGTTGAAAAATGTTCGGGCGCAACGCCGCGCATTTCAACATTTCCGCCAACTGCCGCCGTCGCGCAGGCGATTGTGGAGGCGACTATCCTGTCCGGGATAATGCGGCACACGGCGCGCCCCGTTGCGGCAAAGCCCGCGATGGTGACGGTGTCGCTCCCCGCGCCTGTTATGTCCGCGCCGAGGGCGCGCAGATAATCCTGCAAGGCGCATATCTCCGGCTCGCGCGCCGCGCCGCGGATAACGGTTTTGCCCCGCGCGGCACAGGCGGCGAGCATGACGTTCTCCGTCGCGCCGACGCTGGGAAACGGCAGCGTTATCTCCGCCCCGTGCAGCTTTGATG
>CAVGKI010000052.1:0-11720 GCA_963629655.1 Butyricicoccaceae bacterium
TTCTGAACGTCGTCGTTATCCTCGAACATATCGAGCATTTTCTGCATGTTCTTGATATCGTCCTCATTGGTGAGCTTGATGTAACCGTTCTGCGGCAGCATTTCAATCTGCGCGGAGAGCAGCTTGTAGCCCTTGGCGGTCAGCGCGTCGGCAACGGCGGCGACCTCGTCCTCAGAGGTGTAAACGGTCATGACCTCGCCGTCCGCCTCAAAGTCGGCAGCGCCGGCTTCCAGCGCGTCCATCATAACGGTGTCCTCGTCAAGCTCCTCATCCTCGTTGTCAATGACAATAACACCCTTGCGGTCGAACGACCATGAAACGCAGTTCGCCGCGCCCATGTTTCCGCCGTATTTGTCAAAATAATGGCGCATTTCGCCTGCTGTGCGGTTGCGGTTGTCGGTCATAGTCTCGACAATGACCGCGACACCCTGCGGACCGTAGCCTTCGTAGGTTATCTTCTCGTAATTCTCGGTGTTGCCGGCTCCGAGAGCCTTGTCAATGGTACGCTTTATATTGTCATTGGGCATATTGGCTGCCTTCGCCTTGGCAATAACAGCGGCGAGCTTGGAGTTGCTGCGCGGATCTCCCCCGCCGCCCTCTTTGACGGCAACGACCATCTCGCGGGCGATCTTCGTGAACGCCTGCGCGCGCTTTGCATCAGCCGCACCCTTGGTTTTCTGTATGTTGTGCCACTTAGAATGACCGGACATATTAACAGCTCCTCTTATGTGAATTAATACTGTTATCCGATTGAAATCTTCAATTTTGCTAATGTACACTTATACCGGAGGCCGAGTTATCAGTGACACACATTGGCGCCCCTGAAAGGGGAGCTGTCAGCGGCGCAGCCGATGACTGAGGGGTTTCCGTTCTTCTCTGCACCGAGACGAGATGAAACCCCTCCGGCGCTGACGCGCCACCTCCCCTTTCATGGGAGGCAAAGAAAGTGCATTGCAAACATCTCTGCTAAAGCGTTAGTTCACATCGGTCAAATTAAAGTTTTTAATAAGATAATAGTATAGCAAAATAACCGGCTGATATTTTAGCACATATAGCGCCTGATGACAAGGGCAAATTTTTAAATCGTCCTAGGGATCAGCAGCAATCTGCCGTTTTCCGCGTCCTCCGGCGGATTTGAAGCCTTTATGCACTCCTCGCTTGAGTGATAGAGCTTCGCAAGCTCCCAAAGCGTCTCGCTCTCAATGCGCACGAGCGTCACGGCGGGCAGCGCCGAGAGCTCAAACGGATTCCCATCGTCGAGCGTTACCGCCTCCACGCGGCTTATCTCCACCGCCGACGAGAGCTGATAGCTCAGCTCGACGCATATGTGCGCGTCGATATTCGGTCCGTCCGGGCGGAGGTATACATCCGCAAGCCGCGCGCGGACAAGCCTTGTCTGCACTGCCCCGGCGGTGCTCTCCACGCTGACGAGCCGCCGCACGGCAGAGAGCGTCCCGCCCGTCGTGCGGTAAATAATGTCCAGCGTGACCGCAGCGGACATTTTATCCGGCAGGACAGACACCTGCGACAACGAGGAAAACACGCTCAGCACATCGGCGCAGTCCTCCACGACGTTAACGCGCTCATCTGCGGCAAGCTTCACCTGCTGCACGGCGGAGGAAGTGCTCAGTTGCCGCGCCTGAGCGGTAAATTCCGCAGGCATGAGGTTGGAGTAAACATCGGAAATATAGCTCACGCTCCGGCGGCTGTGGCACACAAGCTGAAGCACGGCGTGTATCTCGGCATCGAGCGCCTTTTCGCCGTTTATGGTGTCGATAATGTCGCAGTAGCAGCTTGTAAGCTCGATGACGGCGCTGCAATGCTCCATCTGCTCCTCGCCCGTGTCGATTATTTGCGAGAACGGTGCGGAGAACTCCGCGCGCACGGGGTAATTGACCTCATTGGAGAGGTAGCACAGCGTGATGTTGACCGTACCCTTGACGATGACCTTTGTGCCGATGAGCTGTGTTTCACCCATAGCAAAGCTCACGCACCGGGTAACGAGCTGGCTCGGCTTCGGCTTACCGCCGGGAAAGGTGAACTGCTCATTGATGGCAAAGGTCTTTTCCATGACGGCGTTGGGCAATGTGAGCTCCGTGCTCTCAAAGCGCGCGTGCAGCCCCTCCGGCGCGCTCTCAGGGAGACGCGTGTCCACGACGATGTTCTCCTGTCGATAGCAGCTCATCTCCCCGACAAGCTCGAATGTGACGGAGACCTTGCGCGGGTTCAGCACACGCGCTTCACTGTTCTGTATGGTCAGCGACACCTGCGCCAGCGCGTCCGCGTCCGCCTCGCCGAGGTCGTATTCAAGCGTGAACGGCTTTGAAAGGCGCACGCACGATACGCTTTTCTCGCTCTCGGTTATGTAGACGAGCGCAGCAATCAGCTCACCCGTGACGAGCACGCCGCGCGCGGTCACATCCTTGCTCTTCATCAGCACCGCCGTCTGCACGGAGGCGATCTTGCCGATGTCGTCATCCGTATCGGGGACGACGCTCTCCGCAGTCTCCTGTATTCGCTTGGTCTGGTGGGAAATCTCCCGATAGGTGCTCACGACTCTATTTTCAAAGCCTATTTCCATGTTCATGCGCTCCTTACTGCACTGTTTGTATATTATTTATATAGCATCATATGCACAATTACGGGGCGGTATTACCGCCCCGTGAGCCTGCTTATAATGTTCGCCAGAAATTTCGGCAGCTTGACAATGTATATTTTCATCCATCACTCCCCCTTATATATAATATGACCGCCATTTGCGTATGTGTTCTCTCCATCATACGCGAAAGGCGGTCAGTTTATGCCGATTTTTCATTTTATCTCCCAGCTTTTGTGCCGGGCGCTCAGCTCGTAGAGCCGCTCATACGAGCGATAGCGGCTGGAGGCGAGCTTGCCGTCCGCGACTGCCTGCGTCACGGCGCAGCCCGGCTCCTTCAGGTGGGCGCAGTCCTTGAAGCGGCACGCGCCTATGTACGGGGCAAAGTCGATGAAATCAAACTGAAGCTGCTCCTTGGGGATAAGCTCCATCATCTCAATATCGAACGACGCAAAGCCCGGGGTGTCGGCGGCATATGTTCCGCCGCCGAGGTCAAAAAGCTCCACATGGCGCGTGGTATGCTTTCCGCGCCCAAGCTTGTCGCTGACCTCCGCCGTCTTGATGTTCAGCCCGGGGAGCAGCATATTCATTATGCTGGACTTTCCCACGCCGGAGTTGCCCGTGAATGCGCACACCCTGCCGGAAAGCGCGCGGCGCAGCGCGTCCAGCCCCTCGCCAGTCTCCGCGCTCGTGCGCACAACGGTGAAGCCCGCGCCGGTGAAAATGTCAAAAAGCTCATCGGCGGGGTCGATATCCGTCTTATTGATGCATACGATAAGCTCACACCCGGCGCTCTCGGCAATGACGGACACGCGGTCAATGAGAAATGGGTCTGTTATGGGGTTCGTGTTCGCCGCGACGAACACCAGAGCGTCCACGTTCGCAACGGCGGGGCGGATGAAAAAGTTCCGTCTCGGCGCAACGCTGTCAATGCGCCCTTTGCCGTTCGCATCGAGCGAGCATGTCACCCTGTCGCCTACGAGGGGCGATGTGCCGTCCAGCCGGAAGCGCCCGCGCGCCTTGCATTCCAGTATGCCGTTTTCTGTCTCAACGTAGTAAAAGCCGCTGAGTGCTTTGACTATTATACCCTGTGTCATTCGCGCCTCAATATCAATTACCGCTGGAAATTTTGAGCGTGACCTTGCCGTGCTCCTCTATCTCCTGAAATGCCGCAGGAGACTGCCCGATGACAGTGCCCGCCTCCTGCTCGCTGGAGACATAGTCCGACCCGCCGTAGGTCAGGGAGGCGTTTGAAATTTTGGATATTGCCATATCCTCCGTCAGCCCGATGAAATTCGGCGTTGAGATATACTGCACCTGCGGGCCGCTGCTGACGACAAGGTACACCGTCGAGCCCGCGCTTATCTGCTCGTTTGCGGCGGGGCTGGTGCTGATAACGGAATCCTTGGGAACATCGGAGGAGGTCGCGTTTTCCACCTCGACGGTGAAGCCCGCCTTCTGCATCTCCAGCGCCGCCTCGCGATAGTCCGTTCCGGCGACATCGGGCACGGGCGTGAGCACAACGCCGGTGCTCACCGAAAGCTCCACGGATATGCCGTCCGGCGTGAGCATCATGCTGCGCCCCGGCTCCGGGTTCTGGCTGAGTATCATGCCGCTTTGCGTATCGGTGTCGATGATATACGTGACCTTGAAGTTATACGTCGCGGCAAGGTCGGCATTATTGACAATAGACTCATAATTGCTGCCGACGAAATTCGGCAGAGGGATGCGCTCCGCCGGGGAAAACACCTCCTTGAGCCAGAAATTCCACAGGAATATGAACAGGCACAGTATCAGCACAAGCCCGCCGAATGCGCCCGACATATACGCCACTGTACCCGAACGCTTGCGGCGCAGGGAGAATTTATCGCGCGACATCTCGCTCACGGAGCGCACGGGCGCAACGGCGGGGTTTTCAAAGTCCGGCTTATTCTCTGCGGCGATCTGTGCCTGAGTGAATCGGTTGAGGTCGTCCAGCAGCTCGTTTGCGGACTGATAGCGCCCCTTGAGCTGGCAGCTCATCGCCTTGAGCGTGATGCGCTCAAGCTCTTCGGGGATATCCGGCACGATGTCCGAGGGCATTTTCGGCAGAGAGCTCATGTGCTTGACGGCGATCTCTGCAAGAGTTTCTCCGGTGTACGGCTTCTGCCCGGTGAGCATCTCGTACATGACGACACCGAGAGAGTAAACATCGCTGCGCGCGTCAGGATTCTCACCGCGCGCCTGCTCCGGCGCGATATAGTGTATCGAGCCTACCGTCTGTCCGCTCTCCTGTATCTCGTTTTCGAGCGCGGCAATGCCGAAGTCCGCGACCTTTATGGTGCCGTCCTTCAGCAGCATTATATTCTGCGGCTTAATATCGCGGTGGATTATGCCGCGGCTGTGCGCGTGCGCGAGCGCCTTGGTGATCTGCTTGGAAAAATGCAGCACCTCTTTCCAGCTTATCACGCCGCGCTTGTCCATATACTGCCTGAGTGTGATGCCGTCTACAAGCTCCATGACTATGTATTCGACATCCTCACTGTGACTGACATCATATACGGCGACGATATTCGGGTGCGACAGCATGGCGATCGCGTGCGACTCGGCGCAGAAGCGGCGGCGGAACTCCTCATCCTCCGCCATCTCCTCGCGCATTATCTTCACCGCGACAAAGCGGCTGAGCCGATGGCAGAACGCCTTATAGACGACAGCCATTCCGCCCTCGCCTATTTTTTCAAGTATCTCATATCTGTCATCGAGCAGCATGCCGATATAGTTCTTTTCTTTTTCCATAAGCAGTCTCCTACTTCATCACAGCCAGTACCGTCACGTTATCCGGTGCGCCGCGCATGAGCGCCTTGCTCATCAGGGCGCGGCATAAAAGCTCCGGCTCCGGGTACTCCTTGGCATAGTCGAGCATTTCCATCTCCGAAACGACGTTTGACAAGCCGTCGGAGCACAGCAGCAGGATATCCCCGCCCTGCAAACTCACCTCGTAGTAATCCGCATCTACCGCAGCCTCCGAGCCGAGCGCGCGGGTTATGACATTCTTCTGCGGGTGGCGGCGCGCCTGATCCTTTGTAATCGCGCCGTATTCCACCAGCTCCTCCACAAGCGAATGGTCGCGCGTGACCTGCTCGATCACGTCGTTCCTGCGGGAGATATAGTACGCGCGGCTGTCGCCCACATTGATAATATAACCGTTACCGTTGTGCTTTATCACACCGCCGACAATTGTTGTGCCCATGCCGTTGTATGCCTCGTCAAACTGCGAGTAGTCATACGCCACGCCGTTGGCATCCGCGCAGGCATCGAGCAGTATCTGACGCAAATCAAGCGTGCGGCTGACGCGGGAGGTGAGCTTGGCATAGACATAGGACACGAACGCCTTGTTTGCAAGTTGGCTGGCAAGTCCGCCCGCCTTTGCCCCGCCCATGCCGTCGCACAGCACCGCGATGAGACAGTCCTTCGCTTCGACCTTTTCTATTATGTAGCTGTCCTGATTGTCTTTTCTGATCCGTCCCTTGTCGGTCAGTCCGAAGCTTTTCATCTTTCCTCACTTCTGCCGCAGCGCGGCGACACGAGTTACTTCTTCTGCATTTTGCGTCTGAGCTGTCCGCAGGAAGCATCTACATCCCCGCCGAGCTTGCGCCGCACAGTGACGTTGACACCCTCGTCCTCAAGTATTTTGATAAACGCCCTCATATGTCCTGCCGTGGACGGGCGGAACTCGCGCTCCTCCACGTGGTTGAGCGGGATGAGGTTGACGTGCGCCGCGACATCGCGCGCGCGCTTTGCCAGCAGATGCGCGTGCTGCTCCGTATCGTTCACGCCGTCGATCATCGCGTATTCAAACGATATTCTGCGCCCGGTCTTTTGATAATATCGGCGGCAGCACGCCATAAGCTCGTCCACGCCGCGCCCGCGGTTGGCTGGCATTATGCGTGAGCGCGTCTCATCGTCCGGCGCGTGCAGCGACACGGAGAGCGTCAATTGCAGGTCGCGCGCGGCAAGCTCGTTAAAGCGCTCGGTAATGCCGCAGGTGGAGAGCGATATGTGCCGCATACCGATATTCATACCCTGCGGATGGTTGACAAGCTCAAGAAAGCGCATAACATTGTCAAAGTTGTCCAGAGGTTCGCCTATGCCCATGAGGACAATGTTGGAGATGGGCTTGCCGGAATCCATCTGCGAGAACATCACCTCGTCAAGTATCTCCGACGGCTCAAGGCAGCGCACGAGCCCCCCGATGGTCGATGCGCAGAACGCGCAGCCCTGACGGCAGCCGACCTGCGACGACACACATACGGTGTTGCCGTGCTTGTAGCTCATCACCACGGTCTCCACGGCGCTGCCGTCATACAGCTCCCAGAGATATTTTATCGTTCCGTCGAGCTTGGACACCTGCTTGGAGAGCACGCGCGGCGCATAAAGCCGATATTCGCTTTTCAGCTTTTCCTTGAGCGCCTTGGGGAGATTCGTCATCGCGTCAAAGTCGCGCACGCCGCGAGAGAGCCATTCAAATATCTGCTTTGCGCGGTATTTCGGCTCGCCCAGTGCTTCAAGCTCCGCCTCTATCTCCTGCGGCAGCATGGAAAGTATGTCTTTTCCCATTATTTTAATGTCCCTGTTATTTTATCCTTTTGAGCCTTGCGGCGAAAAAGCCGTCCGTTCCGTCCGTATTCGGGAAGAATGTACGCATTCCGCTCTCAACGCGCTCCGCGCCGAGCATAAACGGCTCAAGCTCATAATCATTATAGCTTTCAAGAAAGCTTTTGACAACCGCTTCGTTTTCGCACTTGAGCACCGTGCAGGTGGAGTACAGCAACGCTCCGCCGGGCTTGACAAAGTGCGAGAGATTGGCGAGGATATCGCGCTGTATTGCGGGCAGCCCCGCGATCTCGCTCTCGCTCTTGCAGCGTATCTCCGGCTTTTTTCGTATAACGCCGATGCCGGAGCAAGGCACGTCCGCAATGACGATATCAAACGCGCCCTCAAGCGCCGCATCTGCGCACCGCGCGTCGCGCGCCTCGGTTTTGATGATGTCTATGCCCAATCTTTCCGCCCCCTGACGTATGAGGGCAAGCTTTTTTTCGTGTATATCACAGGCGAGTATCTCCCCCCTGTTTTCCATGCGCACGGCGGCGGCAAACGCCTTGCCGCCCGGTGCGGAGCATGCGTCCAGCACGCGCATTCCAGCCGTCGGCGCGGCGATATCGACCGCCATGCGCGCCGCGCGATCCTGCACGTAGAACAGCCCCTCCTCGAAGCCCGGCAGCGCCGTGACGCTGCCACCGGGCAGCGTGATGCAGCCGTGGGGAAAATCGCAGAGCATGTGCGCAATATCCGCGCGCGCGAGCGCGCGGGCATAATCGTCCGCACTGACCTTGAGCGTGTTCACCTGAATATCAAGCCCCGGCGGGGTGTTGCAGCAGCGCAGAAACGCCTCGGCGAAATCATACCCGCGCTCGGCGATGAGCCGCTCGACCAGCCATATGGGATGACTGTATTTTATGGATAAATGTTCCGCGCTTCCCGTGTTTGGGATCGGAGGAAGCGAATTTCTGTGCTCACCCACGCGGCGCAGCACCGCGTTGACAAGCCCCGCCGCGCGGTCAAGCCCGCAGCGGCGGCAGAGCACAACGCTCTCGTTCACGGCGGCGCGCGGCGGAATTTTGTCGAGAAATACGAGCTGATACACGCCAAGGCGCAGTATATCGCGCAGCTTCGGTTCTAGCTTTTTCACGCCCTGCGTGCAGAACGCGCCGATATAAAAATCACACAGGCTGCCGTTTTGCAGCACACCCAGCGAAAGCCGCGACGCGAGCGCGGCTTCCCTGCCGTCCAGCCCGGCTTTTTTTATAACGCTGTCTATCGCCGCACCCGACCATGCGCCGTCGCGGCGGCATTTTTCCAGCGCCTCAAGCGCTGCATCTCTTGCGCCCATTGCCGTCAGTTGCAAACCCTGACGGTATGCCCGCGCAGGAAGTCCGCCGCGCTCATGCGCTTTTTGCCGGGGGCTTGAAGTTCGGTTATCATGACCGTCTCCCCGCCTCCGCAGGCGACCTCTATCCCCGCCTTGCCGGCGGAAACAATGGTGCCGGGCGCTTTGTCCGTGTGCGTGTCGGTATACGCGGCGGCAAATATCTTATACACCGTGCCGTCCAGCTCCGCCGTTGCGGCGGGCCACGGCTGAAGCCCGTATATCTGTTTTATCACGCCGCGCGCACTGCGCGTCCAAGCTATGGGCGAATCACTCTTATCCAGCATTTTCACGTAGCTTGCCTTGCTGTGATCCTGCGGTATGCGCGGGGCAGTGCCCGCCTTGATGTCGCGCAGGGTTTTGACCAAAAGCTCCGCTCCCATGACCTTGAGACGGTCAAAAAGCTCGCCGGAGGTCTCAAACTCGCCTATCTCCGTCTCGGCGGTATATATAATGTCGCCGGTGTCCATCTCGCTTGCAAGATACATCGTGCTCACGCCGGTGACCTTGTCGCCGTTGAGCACCGCCCACTGTATGGGAGCCGCGCCCCTATACTTGGGCAGAAGCGAGCCGTGGACGTTTATTGCGCCGTATTTCGGCACGGCAAGGATATCATCGGGCAATATGCGCCCGTAGGCGACGACGACAAGAATGTCCGGCGCGAGGCTCTTCACAGCCGCAAGCGCCGTGCCGTCGCGCATTTTGACCGGCTGAAAGACCGGCAGGGAGTGCTCCAGCGCCAGCGCCTTCACCGGGGAATACGCCAGCTCCATCCCGCGCCCCTTGGGCTTATCCGGCTGCGTGAACACGCCGACAACGTCGAACCCCTCGTCCAGCAGCTTTTTCAGGGATGCCGCCGCAAAATCCGGCGTTCCCATAAAAACAATGCGCATTATTCTTCCTCTCCGTTTGCTATCTCTTCCTCACTGAGCATACGCTCACATTTGGAGGTGAACACGATGCCGTTGAGATGGTCGATCTCATGGCAGAAGCAGCGGGCGGTCAGCCCGTCGCCCTCTATCTCGAACCACTCGCCGTCGCGATTTTGCGCGCGCACCTTCACGTGCATCGGGCGCTTGACGATGCCGTATTCACCGGGAACGCTCAGACAGCCCTCCGCGCCCTCCTGCTCACCTTCGGCTTCCAAAATCTCCGGGTTTATCAGCTCTATGACATATTCATCCTCGCCCTCCGGGACGTTCGTCTCCAACACGAGCACAGCGCGGCGCAGCACACCGACCTGCGGCGCGGCAAGCCCCACGCCGCCCGCCTCCTCGAGCGTTTCTGTCATATCGTCGAGCAACTGGTGCAGTCTGCCGTTGAAATCCGTGACGGGACGGCTGGTCTTGTACAGCGCCGGCTCTTCCTTGGTGAGTATGTTTCTCAGTGCCATTTCTGTCTCCTATACGATAAATTATAAATGCGTGAAAATATACGGTAAATTTTCAATCCGACGGGTCGTTGTCGGCGTAGACGGACACGCCCTTGAAGCGCTTGTCCGTGCTGCACTCGGTGACGATTTGGGATATATACGCGCGTATCTCCCTATCCGCAGCGCAGCAGAGATTCACCCTGTAACGAAATCGGTTGTTGACCTTGACGACCGCAAGCGGTGTCGGACCGAGGGCGGTGCAGTCGTTCCGCCCGCGCAGTACAGTGTCAAAAAAGCTTCGTATGTACCGGCAGGCAGCGACGACCTGCGCCTCATCCGTGCCGGATGCCGTGACGGCGAAGAGCGTTGTGAACGGCGGCAGAGAGTGCAGCCGGCGCAGCTCTATCTCCGTGCGGTAAAACTCCTCATAATCCTGCCGTGCCGCCTGCACGACGGTCTCGTTGTCGGGCGTGAAGGTCTGTATGACGGCGCGTCCCGGCTTCGAGCCGCGCCCGGAGCGCCCAACGACCTGCGTGATGAGCGAAAACGTGCGCTCCCCCGCGCGGTAATCACCGGCGTAAAGGCTCTGGTCGGCAGAAATCACGCCGACGAGCGTGACGTTTTCAAAATTCAGCCCCTTTGTGACCATCTGCGTACCGACGAGTATGGGGATGTTCTCCTCGCGGAAGCGTCGGAAAAGCTGCTCATGCGAGCCGACGGGCGCGACGGAATCCGTATCCATGCGCATGACCTCAATGTCGGGGAAAAGCTTGCCAAGCTCCTCCACAACAGCCTGAGTCCCCGCGCCGACAAAGTTAAGCTGTCCGCCGCAATCGGGGCAGCGCTCATCCAGCCAGCGGGAATAGCCGCAGTAGTGGCACATGAGGCGCTTGTTTGCGCTGTGGTATGTCAGTGACACGCTGCATCGCGGGCATTTGTAAGTGTACCCGCATTCAACGCAGCTTATAAGCTTGTTCGTCCCGCGCCGATTGAGGAACAGTATGCTCTGCTCACCGCGCGATATGTTCTCCGTCAGCTCGTCGCGCAGATAGGAGCTGATATTGCCGCCGTTGCCGCAGCGAAGCTCACTCTTCATATCCACAATCCGCACCTCCGGCAGACACATCGCATTATAGCGTGACGCGATGTGAAAATAGCTGTACCTGCCAATCTCGGCGTTGTAGCGCGTGACTATATCGGGCGTGGCAGAGCCGAGGACGAGCAGGCATTCCGCCCTTGCACAGCGGAATTTTGCGATGTCCCGCGCGTTGTAGCGCGGGTCGTTCTCGGATTTATACGTCTCCTCCTGCTCCTCGTCGATGATGATGAGCCCAAGCGTGTCCGCAGGCGCGAATATTGCGCTGCGCGTCCCGATGACGACATGCGCCCTCCCCTGCTTGATACGCTTCCACTCGTCATAGCGCTCGCCGGTGGACAGACTGCTGTGCAGCACGGCGATCTCATCACCGAAGTGAGCGGAAAATGTTCTGAGCATCTGCGGCGTGAGCGCGATCTCCGGGACAAGGAGGATCGCGGCGCGCCCCATATCGAGGCAGCGTCGGATAAGGTGGATGTACACACTTGTTTTCCCGCTGCCCGTCACGCCGTGCAGCAGCGCCGCGTGCGCCGAGCCGGAGCACTCCAGCGTGCTCAGTCCGTCAAAAGCCTGCTGCTGCTCCGCGTTCAGCACGGGAAGCGGCTCCGTCTCGCCGACGTATATCTCCGGGCGGCGAAAGACCTCGCGATGTGTAAACTCCACAAGCCCCGCCCTCTCCAGCGCTTTCAGC
>CAVGKI010000053.1:0-11623 GCA_963629655.1 Butyricicoccaceae bacterium
TGGGTATGCCCGATGCCGCACGACGAGGTGCTGCCCGACTGCGGCAGCATATGCGCCCTGCTCACAGCATCCAGCGGCGTAAAGCCCAACTACATCGGCAAGCCTAACCGCAATATGATCGACATTATCTCCGAGATGTTCGGCATAGCCAATGAAAAAATCTGCGCCGTCGGCGACAGACTGTATACCGATATCGCAGTCGCGCAGAATGCAGGGAGTGTCTCCGTGCTCGTTCTCTCCGGCGAGACGACGAAGGAGATGGCTGACGCTGCCGAGCGTCAGCCGGATTACACGCTCGCAGACGTGCACGAGCTTCATAATATTCTCCGAAGTATCTAATACTATTTTTGCTTCTTATTAAGATAATAGTATGATACGTCCCAAAAGCAAACGAGCACCCCTGTTGGATGCTCGTTTGCTTGATTGTATCTGCCGGAGCGCGGAAGCCGTCGAGAATATCAGACGATGCCGGCGAAAGCCTGCTCGAAGTCTGCAATAATATCCTCAATGTCTTCCAGACCAACGCTTATCCTGACAAGACCTTCGGAGATGCCGGCTGCTGCCAGCTCTTCGGGGGAGTAGGTTGAATGGGTCATGGATGCGGCATGCTCAACAAGCGTTTCGGCATCGCCGAGAGAGACGGCAATGGTGCAGAGCTTCAGCCTGTTGATGGCGCGTGCTGTGGTTTCCCTGTCAGCCTTAAGCTCTATTGCCATCATGCCGCCAAACTTGTCCATCTGCTTCTTGGCAATCTCGTGTCCCTCAAAGCTTTCCAGCCCGGGGTAGTACACTTTGGCGACTGCGGGATGCGCCTCAAGGTACTTTGCCAGTTTCATCGCGTTTTCGCAGTGACGATCCATGCGGATGCTCAGGGTTTTCAGCCCGCGGGCAATAAGGAACGCGTTGAACGGACTCATAACCGCGCCCGTCATGTGTACGACACCGACACCGCGAACCTGATCGAGAAATTCTGCCTTACCGACGACAAAGCCCGCAATAACATCGCCGTGACCGTTTATATACTTGGTCGCGCTGTGGACAACGACATCCGCGCCGAGGTCGAGCGGTCTCTGGAGGTACGGTGAGCAGAAAGTGTTGTCAACTATGACCTTGATGTCCCGGCTGTAAGCGTGTACAACGTCTGCAACAGCCTTTATGTCGATGACCTTCATGGTGGGATTACAGGGAGTCTCAAAGTAAACGACCTTTGTGTTCTTGGTGAGGGCGGCCTTGAGAGCGTCGTGATCGTTCATGTTGACGAACGTGACTTTCACGCCAAGCTGGGTGATCTCCTTGGAAAGGAAAGCGAATGTGCAGCCGTAGAGCGTCTCGTCCGCAACGATCTCGTCTCCGGCGACGACGCTGCAATAAAGCGTAGCGGTAATGGCACCCATGCCGGAGGCTGTAGCCATAGCGACTTCGCCGTTTTCAAGAGAAGCGAGCTTCTCCTCGGCGGCGTTGGTGGTGGGGTTGGCAGGACGCGAATATACATAGCCGGTCTCTGTGCCTGCAAACCTTGCGCCGCCCTGCTCGACGGTTTCAAACATGAAGGTGGAGGTCTGGTAGATAGGATCGCAGAGCGCACCGGCGCTGTTCTTGTGCTTGCCTACATGAATCTGACGGGTAGAAAAACCGAGTTTCTTTTCCATTTCCATTGTAAAGCTCCTTTTTATCAATAAAGAATAATCTGTTTCAACGCAAACCCGCGGCGATCTCATAAATCTCGCGGATCGCATCGCTGGTAAGACCAACATAGCCGCCGGTAACGCCGTCGCCTACGCCGTTCATCTCAACCAGCTTTTCAATGTCGTTGGGATCGGCACCGATCTCGGCAAAGGTCAAAGGCATATCGAATTCACGCATGAGATTTTTGAAAGCTTCAACGCCCTCGCGCGCCGTGCGCTTGGGATCATCGACATCAAGCTGGCAGCCGAACACTCTGACGGCAAGCTGGGTGAAGCGCTTGGCATCGCTGTGCTCGATGCAGTAGGTCATCCATGCGGGCATTATCACGGACAGCCCGGCACCGTGTGCGCAGTCATATACGGCGGACATGACATGCTCAAGATGGTGGCTGTTCCAGTCCTGCTTGCGTCCAACGCCCATAATATCGTTGTGACAGACCATGCCGCCCCACATGATATTGGCACGCGCGTCAAAATTGTGAGGATCGCGCATAACGGTGCGCCCCTCGTGGATCATTGCCAGCACAACACCCTCAAGCAGCCTGTCTGTAGTCTCAACGCCGGGAGTGTTGGTGAAGTAACGCTCCAAAGCGTGGGAGATGATGTCGGTCACGCCGCAGGCAGTCTGGAAAGGAGGCAGGCTCTCGGTGAGAGCGGGGTTCATAACGGAGAACTTCGGGCGGATGCAGTCAGCCTCTGCGGCGGTCTTGTCAAGAGTCTTTTCATTGGTAATGATGGCGTTGGGGGAGCCTTCGCTGCCGGAAGCAGCCAGAGTCAGCACAACGCCTACGGGAAGCGCAGTCTCGGGTGTTTTGCCCGAAAAGAAATCCCAGAAGTCGCCGTCATACGGCACACCCATTGCGATGGCTTTTGCGGTGTCTATTACACTGCCGCCGCCGATGGCAACGAGAAAATCGATTTTCTCTCTGCGGGCAAGCTCAATGCCGCTGTAGACAAAGCCGCTCTTGGGGTTGGACTTTACTCCGCCCAGCTCGGTGCTGTAAAGCCCCGCGGCATCAATGGAAGCCTTTACCCTGTCGAGCAGACCGGATTTTTTTGCGGACTGCCCGCCGTAAACAATGAGGACGCGGCTGCCGCCGAATTTGGTGACATACTTGCCGGTGTCGTTTTCCCGGTCACGACCGAACACGAAATAAGTAGGACTGTAAAAATCAAATGAATTCATGCTATCCTCCCTTAAATGATGTGTATATACGAACCGATCAATATCCGCTCTTATGGCTGCCCGGCTGACCGTAGGATTTGAATTTCTCCATGACGACAGCCATCTGCTCGTCGGAGAGTATCTGAGGCTGACCGATGCACATTGCGCGGTACTGGAGCTTGGCGATATACTCCATGTTGTTTGCCAGAGAGAAAGCACTGGAAATGCTGCTGCCGCAAACAACTATACCGTGGTTGGCAAGAAGAACGGCATTGGAGTCACCGCAGACCTCTATGGCCTTTTCGGCGAGCTCTTCCGTGCCGAAGGTGATGTACGGGGCGCAGGGAACAACGTCGGTGTTTGCATCGCCTATCACATAGTGGACGGCGCGGATGGGCTGGTTGAGCACCGCAAAGGTGGTGCAGTATGCGGAATGAGTGTGGACAACGGCGCGCGCTTCGGGCTTGTGCTTGTAGAAAATAGTGTGCAGCGCCCATTCGCTGGAGGGCTTGCGGCTGCCGTCAACGATGTTTGCGTCAAGATCGGTGACAACTATGTCCTCGGCCTGTGTCAAAAGATAGTCCATGCCGGAGGGGCTTATAGCCATCAGCTTTTTCTCGGCATTGTAGATGCTTATGTTGCCGCTGGTGCCGGGGCAAAGCCCGGAGGCGCTGAGTTTTTTGCCATATTCGACTATAAGTTCTCTCTCTTCCTGCAATAACATATGGTATACCTCCAAAAAATGAATGATTAAATAAGATTGGCTTTGCTACGATTTTCAAGCCAGATGGGGTAATAATCGTGAATGAGGCTGTGCTCGTGCGGATAATAGCTTACAGATGACTGCGCGCTTTGCATCGGAAGTCCAAAGTATGTTCCGCATATATTTACCAGACCCTGAAGCGTTGCCTGCTCAAAGCCGCTGCAAAGCCGCAGCTCCATATCGGAAAGGTCGGAAAGCATACGGCACAGCGCCTCCGAGCGGAAGCCTCCGCCGCAGCCGTATATACACGAACCGTTTGCCTGCGTGAGCGAGATAAGACGGCGCATCTGCTCATATATCGAGCAGGCGATATCCGCCAGAACTGCCCATGCCATATCAACGCGGTCAAGCTGAGCGTCCATTGGGGAGCGGGTGAAGAAGCCGCCGCGCCTGAGAGAGCGCTGCTCGTAAAAGAGCAGCGACGAAAACGACGCTGTGCAGCAGAAGCTGCTTTTGGCGGCGTACTCGCGTTCAAGATACTCATAGCTGAGATCAGGACAGAGATTGTCCTTGATGCGCTGATAGTTCAAGCCGGTCACGCCGGGGTTCATTTCCACAATAAAGCCCCTGCCGCCGAGATCGGCGTCTGTCCATACGCGCTGCTGCGGGTCGTAGTACCGTTCGCTGCTTTTCACGATGACGGGGGATGTCGTGCCGGACACGACGGCAATATCGCCGGGTGACAGCTCCGTGTATCTGAGCGCAACCTGTGTGTCCGCCCCGCCCATGAGAAACACGGCACCGGGCACCGTGCCGCAAACATCGGAGAAGCTGTCAAGCACGGGACCGACAACCTCGCCGGCGGCAACAAGCGGGGGCATGAGCGCGCTGTCGATGCCGTATGCGGCGCACAGCTTCTCATCCCAACTGCGGCTGTCAAGATTGTATAGCTGCGTTTCGCATGCCTGTGAGAACTCCATTGCGGCAATTCCGGTGAACATGAAAGCTATCCACTCGCTTATGCTGACCACCTTGTCGATCCTGGCATAGAGCTTCGGATATAACATGCGCAGCCCCATTAGCTTTGCGGCGCAGAAATCCTCCGTCACCCACTTGCCCGAACGGCGGTACAGCTCATCACGGTCGGTTATGCTGTCCATATAATCGCGCCCGCGGTTATCTATGTTGGGCAGACCGTAGAAAGCTTCGCCGTCACGGTCTATGAGCACGATGCTCTGCCGCGCACCGGCGGAGGAAACGGCACACACCTCTATATCGGGAAACTCGGAGTGCAGCTCCTTGCAGCAGCGAATTATACCCTCCGCCCATTCCGACGGGAGAAAATACTGTGCGTCGGAATAGGCGCTGTCGCGGTAATACGTGTTGGTAAGGGTGCGTATGCCGAGTATCTCACCTGCTTGAGATACAAGAGAAACACGTGTGTTGCCGGTACCGAGATCGACCAACAGATAATGCTTCATACCTTACTTTTCAAGCACGGCGCGGTTGAAAACTATCCTTTCAAGGTTCTCACCCTTCAGCCATTGACGGATACGCTCGTTGAGAATGTCGGCCTGATGCACGGTGACCTCAAAGGAAGAGCCGCAGATGTGAGGCGTGAGAATTGTGTTGGGGCAGTACGCGATCTGGAGATCCTCGGCCGTGGGAGGCTCGGTATCCAGAACGTCGATGATAGCGCCGGCAATCGCCTTGTCGTTGAGCAGCTTTATCAGCGCCTTTGTGTCGACAACGGCGGAGCGGGCAGAGTTTACAAACAGTGCGGTGGGCTTCATGGAGCGGAGAAGAGCTTCGGTTATCATGCCCTTGGTCTGCTCGGTCACGGGCAGGTGGATGGAAACAATGTCGCACTCCTTGAATATCTTTTCCAGCTCGGTCTTCTTATAGTGCCCGATGTCGCCGGGAATGAACGGATCATAGAAGCATATATCACAGTCAAAGCCGTCCATGATCTTTGCTGCGGCACGACCGACGGCACCGAAGCCGACAAAGCCGACCTTGCGCCCCTGAAGCTCATGACCCATCCACAGATAGTACGGCGTGGTACCCTCCACCCATTTGCCGTCCTTTGCCCACTGGATGGCCGGGATGGCGTTTCTAAGCTGCATGATGATAAGCCCGACAACAAGCTCTGCAACGGCTTGATTGTTGCGCCCCGGAGTACACAGCACGGGTACGCCGTGCGCCGTGCATGCGTCTGTGTCGATGTTGGCCGGCGCGGCGCGGCAATCGCCGATGAAGCGAAGCTTGCCATAGCCGTTCAGAACCTTCTCGGTAACGCGGTCAAGCTCGGTTATGAGAGCGTCAGGCTCCACACGCTTGAGGTTTTCAAGCATTTCATCTTCGTAGTAGCGCTCGCCGGTTTCGGTCCAGGGTTCGTAGACAACGTCCTCAAACAGCTCTTTAAGCTCATCAAGGCGTTTCTCGGGGTAAGGTGCGCGTACATAGACTTTCATATATAATTCTCCTTTAATAGAATTTTTTGACTTCGGTTTCAAAATATTTATTCAGAAGATAAGGTACATATACGCCCTTGTCTGTGATGATGCCGGAGATAAGATGCGGCGGCACAACGTCAAAGGAGGGGTATACGGCCTTGACTTGCGGCAGAGTATTTTGTATACCGCGATAGCGGAGCACCTGCTCCGGATCGCGCATCTCGATAACTATATCGTCGCGGCTGTGCTTGTCGGCATCCGGGATGCCGGTGACAAAGTAAGGAAGCCCAAAATACTTCGCAAGAATCGCTATCTGAAAAGTGCCGATTTTGTTGGCAATATGTCCGTCACGTGCGATAGAGTCCGCAGCGGAGGTGAACAGATCGATGCCCTCGTGCTGCATGGAATAGGCGATCATGTTGTCTGTGACGACGGTGGTATCAAAGCCCATCTCTGCAAAGCAGCTTGAGGTAAGGCGCGCGCCCTGAAGATAGGGGCGGGTCTCGGCGCAGAACACACGAAAGTTTTTGCCCTTTTTCATTGCCGCGCGTATTACGGTGCCGATAATAGTCTCGCCGAAGCACTGCGTCAGGATCGTGCCGTTGTTCGGTATAAGCTCCTCAAGGTAATCTCCGACGATCTGCATGGTGCTGTAGCGACGGTTGAGCGATTCCACCGTTGCATCGACAATGGCATCGATAGGATCCTTGCCCGCCTCAAGCGCTGCTTTTGCAATGTCGGCGCAATGATAGGTGATCTGACCGTAGCGGTTTGCCGTGGTGGGGCGCGCATGCGCAAGGTCGAACGCCGCCTGCTGCAGGAAGCTGTTTTGCTCCTCTGCCGACTTCCCGCGAACCTGATATGCGGCGAGAGCCATGCCCATGCCGACAGCGGTGTACGGTCCGGCGCTCTGCGTCACCATATCGGCGATCGCCTTAACAACCTCCTGATAGCCGGAGCACTCTACAAAACGAACCTCCGGGAAAATCCTGCGGTCAAGTATACGAACCTTACCGTTTTCATACCATGCCACATTCTCATACTTGAGAAGAAATGGCATACCGGCATCCATTCTTTCCATATGTATCTCCTTTTTACGCGATAATCAGGCGGAAAGCTTCGATAATATCCTTTCCGCAGGTAAACTCCGCTCGCTGCTTTATCAACGCGATACCGAGCTTGATGAGGGCGCGTTCCATCGGCACACGTTTTTCAAGATCCGATACGGAGGTGAGCTCCATGACCTTTGCGTCGCCGACCACACGGCGGATGATCTCCGTACCGGCATAACCGAGAGAGTCGGACATAACGCTGTCTATGTAATGCTTTTTAAAGCCCTCGACCTTGTACAGGGGGAAAGCAACAAGCTCATCGTATTTTGCGAACAGCTTCTCACGGGTCATATCGTATGTTTCGGCAATGATTACGGAGAGCGCCTCTATCGCGTCGGTCTCATCGGGCATGGTGAATATCTTGTTTGCCAGAGAGAAGAAGAAATTGCCGATGACGTTGCCAATATCGTAGCCCATCGGACCGTAGAAAGCGAACTCTGGGTCAATGACCTTGATGCCGTTCTCGTTTGCGAACACAGAGCCGGAGTGCAGATCACCGTGGATGAGTGCCTGCGCGTTATTCATAAAATTGTTGCGGAGCATAGCGACCTCAGCGTGCAGCACGGCATCATTATAAAGAAAGCGCTCGACAAATTTCTCGTTGCCGGCGGTTATGATGTTGCGGTTCCTCTCGTTATACGGAACTGACATATACGGCTCGGACAGCACAAGATCCTCGGTTATGTCGCACAGCTCCGGGTTGAAGAAAAACTTTACGTTTTTTTTCTTTTCCGCGCTGGACAGCACAAGATCGGTCGTTGGGAGAAGAGTGTCGGCAAGGAAAGAGGAGAGATTAGCGCTCAAATGCGCATAGACGCGGTTAGCCATAAGCTCCTTGCGGAGATTTTTGTACGCAGAGATGTCCTCCATAGACAGCGCGCACATTACCTCGTCATAGTGATAGACCTCCGGGACGTACGCCGGTGCAAGCTGTGATTCCAACTGCAAAATCTTTGCTTCGATCTTGTTCCGATATGTGTCCAGAGGTCGACCGGAGGAACGCAGCAGCTTGTCTGCCTGCTTGATGACAACCGAGTGCCCGTCCTTTTTTGACCGGATTTTGAAAACATAATTTATGTTTCCGTCTCCTATTTCGATGCACTCGGTCTCCTCATCGGGAGCAAACTTGTGCAGCACTTCCACGGCGTATCTTTTTACATCGCTGGTTGTCATTAGGAAAAACTCATCAAAGCTTTTCATTGGATGAATACCCCTTTTCTTTAAACGTGATGGATATTTTTGCGGCATGACCGTACCGCAGAATCCCCGCGGCGACGGCGGGAAAAAATCAAAATTGTCAGCAGATAATCTTTATAATTGCCTGCAAGGTGCCGGCATGTGGCAAAAGCAATCAACAACAGGCATAAAAAAGATTGACTGCAACTATTTGTGTTGATTTTTGTTTGCCGATGAGATATAATACACGGGCATTGCAGCATGCTAATTCTGCCGTGCAATGCACAAAAAACATGAAAACGTGCAAATACTGTGATGAGATGAGGCTTTGGATTGTATGTTGAAAATTGAACGCCAGGATATAATCGACCAGGAGATCAACAAGCAGGGCTTTGTACTTGTGCCTACGATGAGTGAAATGCTCAACTGCAGCGAGGAAACGATCCGCCGCGATCTGAAGGAGATGGAGAGTCAAGGCCGCCTCATCAGGACGCACGGTGGCGCGTATCTGATAGAAAAGTTTGACAAGACCTACCCCACGAACCTTAGAAAGTCGTACTATCACCAGACGAAAGACTGCCTTGCACGGCGTGCCATTGAGCACCTGCAGGAAAACGATGTTGTCATGCTCGATTCAAGCACGACCTGCCTTGCCCTTGCCGAAGCGATGACCCGCTCACAGAAAACGCTGACAGTGATAACAAATTCTCTTCAGGTATGTCTGCTGTGCAATGAGAGCAATATAAACAACATCAATCTCGTTTCTCTTGGCGGTACGTTCAAGAGAAGAACCTCGTCATTTGCCGACCAGCACACGATAGACCAGCTTAAGAGCTACCACGCGGATCGCGCGTTCATAAGCTGTCCGAAGCTCACGGTGGAATACGGGCTTTCCGATAATCACCTGAGCGAGGCGCTTGTGAGAGAGACGATGCTTCGGCAGGCGCGGGAGAGATACCTGATAGTTGACCACACGAAGTTCAGTTCCAGCGCTAACATACTTTTTGACGGGCTGGATTCGGTCGACATGATAATCACGGATCAGAAGCTTGATGATGATTGGGTCAGATATGCCAAAAACCACGATATAGAGGTAGAATACTGTGCGGAGTGAGCACAGCTTCGTATGCCGCTTTCAAGAGCGAGTGCCTGAAAAGACGCTCGCTTTGCATTTTCACCTCACAAGCCTCACAGCGACTGTGTGCTGTCCCAGTCGAACGCGGGATAAGGCACCGTGTCGGGACACCAGCATGCGCCGGTCATGTTGACAGCCTCAAGCGCAGCGAGCAGGTCGAGCGAGGGCTGATGGTGCCCGCCGTCATATTCGGTGGTCAGCCATGTCTCAATGATGGAGAGCACAGCCCATTTGCCGAGCATTTCTCCGCCGAGGCACAGCACGTTTGAATCGTTGTGCCTGCGCGTAAGGCGGGCGGAATAGCTGTCGGTTATCACGGCGGCGCGAACGCCCTTGAACTTGTTTGCGGCAATGCTCATGCCTATGCCGGAGCCGCACACGAGAATACCGCGGGATGCCGTGCCGCATGACACGGCGGCGGCAACCCTTGCGGCGTAATAAGGGTAGCGTGAGGGCTCCGTGCCGCCGCCGCAGTCAAAATAATCATAGCCGTGTTCCGAGAGATAGCCGATTATTATCTGCTTCATCTCAAAGCCGGAATCGTCGCTGCCTATATATATTGTATCCATGACGGCTTATTTTTTCAGCGCAATCGCCTGCTTAGCCTTTTCGGCAATGTCCGCTGCGGTGATGTGATAATACTCCATCAGCATTTCGGGATCGCCGCTGCGCCCAAAGCAGTCGCGCACGCCGACGCGTACGACGGGTACGGGGCAGCTTTCGCAGACAGTCTCCGCCACAGCGGCACCGAGACCGCCCAGAATGTTGGCCTCTTCCGCCGTGACTATGCAGCCCGTCTCGTGGGCGGCGGCAATAACGGCAGCCCGGTCGAGGGGCTTAATGGTGTGTATGTCCAGTATTGCGGCAGAAATGCCTTCATCGGAGAGCATCTTGCGTGCTTTCAGTGCTTCCTGAACCATAAGACCTGTGGCAATGATGGTGACATCACTGCCGGAAGCGAGCTTTGCCGCCTTGCCGAGCTCAAAGTGATATTCGGGGATGAGATTGGTGCACTCGTCCACGTCAAGACGACCCAGACGCATGAAGCACGGTCCGTCGTATTCGGCAATTGCCTTTGTGAGAAGCCGAGTCTCGTTTGCATCGCAGGGGGAGAGAACCGTCATTCCGGGGATGGAGCGCATAACGGCAATATCCTCAAGACACTGGTGTGTGGCACCGTCCTTGCCGACGGTCACGCCGGCGTGCGTGCCGATGACCTTGACATTGAGACGGGGATACGCAAGAGAGTTGCGTATCTGCTCAAAGGCGCGCCCGGCGGTAAACATGGCAAATGAGTTGACAAAAACTATCTTGCCGCAGGCGGCAAGTCCGGCAGCCATGCCGACCATGTTTGCCTCCGCTATGCCGACATTCCGGGAACGCTCAGGATAAAGGGCGGCAAACTTTTCGGTTCTTGTGCAGCACTGAAGGTCAGCGTCAAGGACAATGATTCGCTCGTCTCCGCCAATCGCGGCGAGTGCTTCACCGTATGCGGTGCGTGTTGAAATCTTACTCATTGGATGCAGCCTCCTTTTCGGCGTGCGCAATTTCCGCGTCAAGCTCTGCTGCGGCTTTGAGATACTGTTCGGTATTGGGGTCGTTGCCGTGCCACTCGTTGCTGTTTTCCATAAAGGAAACGCCCTTGCCCTTTACCGTTTTCGCTATTATCACGGTGGGCTTTTCGCTCTCTTTCCGCGCTTCCGCGAAAGCGCGGCAGATGCTCTGAATATTGTGACCGTCGCAGCTGACGACGTTGAATTTGAAAGCCTCGAATTTCTTGTCGATGGGATATGGGGACATGATCTCCTCAATTGTGCCGTCAATCTGGATATTGTTGTTGTCAACTATCGCGCAGAGATTGTCGAGCCCATAGTTTCCGGCAGCCATTGCCGCCTCCCATATCTGCCCCTCCTGAATCTCGCCGTCGCCCAGAATGGCGTACACGCGGTAGTCCTTTTTGTCCAGCTTACCTGCCAATGCCATGCCGACAGCGGCTGAAAAGCCCTGACCGAGGCTGCCGGTCGACATATCCACGCCTTTTACGTGGTTCATCTCGGCGTGACCTGAGAGATGGCTGTGTATATCACGGAAGGTATTCAGCTCTTCCTTGGGGAAGTAGCCTCTTGCGGCGAGCGCGGAATAGAGCGCCGGCGTGCAGTGCCCCTTGCTGAGAACAAGACGATCCCGATCC
>CAVGKI010000054.1:0-11593 GCA_963629655.1 Butyricicoccaceae bacterium
TGTATTTCAAGAAAAAGTGACTAAATCAGAGCGCAAATTATCCGTCAGATGCCGCCACCGTATTGTGCGGTGTTGCCTAAAATAAAAAAGCCGGATAAAGTACAGACATTTCAGTCTGCGCCTTATCCGGCTGTTGCTTCTCCGAACAACTTGCCCTCCAGCGAGCAGGAGAGAGTGTAGCACAGGCGGCGGTCAATGTCAAGGGGAGAATTTTATAAAATCAGCATTTATCCGCGATGGTCGCACTTTTGGCACTGTATCATGGGCGCGCTGCCCTCGTCCTTATAAAACACGCCTGCCCATTGGCATATGTTCTGCAAAATCGGGATGACGGATGCGCCCTTATCTGTCAGGGAATATTCGACCCTCGGCGGTATCTCGTCATAAGACCTGCGCTCAACGATGCCGTTGGCGATGAGCCCTTTCAGCGTGGAGGCGAGCACAGCGTCGGTGATATTGCCCATCTCGCGGCGCAGCTCACTGTATCGCAGCGTGCCCAGCGCCGCCAGCACGCAGATGATGCGCGAGTTCCATTTCCCGCCGAACAGCTCCATGCCGTATTCCAGCGGACAGCGAATATCTTTTTCCAGCTTTCTTTGATACATAGCCGCGCCTCCTATGTTTTTTCTACATTATAGCGGAATATGCTGACTGCTGCAAGTGACTGCAACAAATATGAGCGGGCACATCTTCGCGCCCACCCATATTTATTGAAGCTCTTTACAGCTCTTTCTTGTTGTCCGCGCCGGGGGTGGTGACGATTACCTTCTCCGGCGTGATGATGAGCGCGCCCTTTGCGGTTGCAGCGCCGTTGAACATCTTTTCCACCATAGCCTTAAAGGTGCTGACCACCTCACCCTCGGTGACATACTGCGCCGTGCCCTTGACCTGATACCCCTCCAGCTTCTGCGCGTCGTAAACCGAAATTGCAATCCTGCCGCCGCCGGCTGCAAGGTTTTTCAGCGTCGTGTCCAGAAACACATCGCCGACGAGCAGCTTGCCGTCAGGGCTCACATCCTTGAACGCAACAGGCACGACGTTCGGCTCCCCGTCGGCACAGGTCGCCAGATCCCACATTCCGCCCTTGAGCAGGCGCACAACATTTTCATTCAGCATGATATTTTCCTCCTTATACTCCAAGCCCTCCGGCTCGGTCGTTGTGCTCATTATAGAGCGGATATAAAGAAAGCGAAAGATATGGGTCGATTTATGAGTGACTAATAAATTTCATAGTAATGACACAAGATATAT
The DNA here is from genome assembly GCA_963629655.1 of Butyricicoccaceae bacterium. Classification (GTDB taxonomy): domain Bacteria; phylum Bacillota; class Clostridia; order Oscillospirales; family Oscillospiraceae; genus Limivicinus. The sequence continues at coordinate 1,252 of CAVGKI010000054.1, forward strand.
CTGATGCTTTGCGTCGAATTTTGAATTTTATCAGTTGTAACTTATAAAATTGCGATTTTGCCCTTGAATATCATATGTAAATTTGATATACTGGGCTTAACCATGTGAGAGGAGACTGGAGCATTGATAAAACGCGAGCTGTATATGAGCCGTATTAGACCGTTCATAGGGACGGAGCTTATAAAGGTCATGACCGGCATTCGCCGCTGCGGGAAGTCGGTAATGCTGGAGCTGATAAAGCAGGAGCTGACGGAGAGCGGCATAAGCCCGTCACAGTTTATCTCCGTAAACTTTGAGGATATGAGCTATTCTCATTTGCAGACAGCCGAGGCTCTGCACGATGAAATAAGCAAGAGAGCCAAAGCTGCAAACGGCAAGGTATATCTGTTCTTTGATGAGATACAGGAGGTTAAAGACTGGGAGCGCTGCATTAACTCTCTCCGCGTTTCGCTCGACTGTGACATTTATATCACCGGCTCAAACGCAAGCCTGCTCTCCGGCGAGTTTGCGACCTATTTGGGCGGGCGGTATGTGGAGTTCGTAATATATCCGTTCTCGTTTGGGGAGTTTATGGAGCTGTACCGCAGTGTTGCGCCCAATGACACGGAGCGGCAGTGCTTCCAAAAATATCTGCTTGCGGGAGGCATGCCGTATCTTGCAAATCTGCGTTATGCGGACGCCCCGTCCAGACAATATCTTCATGATTTGTTCAACTCCGTCCAGCTCAAGGACATTGTGAAGCGGAATAAGATTCGCGATGTTGACCTGCTGGAGAGGATCGTTGCCTATGTGATTGCCAATGTAGGCATGACGTTCTCCGCAAGCTCGCTTGCAAAGTTCCTCAAAAACGAGCAGCGCACCGTTGCCCCAGAGACGATACTGAACTACATCAAATACTGCTGCGAGGCGTACCTGTTCTATCAGGTGAAGCGCGAGGATTTGCAGGGCAAGCAGATACTTACATCCAATGAGAAGTATTATATTGCCGATCACGGTATACGAGAAGCGGTGTTCGGTGGCAATATGCGGGACATCAATCTGATTTTGGAAAACATCGTGTATCTGGAGCTGCTGCGCCGTGGCTATGAGGTGACCGTCGGCAGGGCGGGCGATAAGGAGATAGATTTCGTGTGCGACAGGCGCGGCGAAAAGCTGTATGTTCAGGTCACCTATCTGCTGGCATCGGAGGAGACGGTCAACCGTGAGTTTGGCGCATATGACAGCGTGCGCGACAATTTCCCGAAGTATGTTGTTTCTCTCGACGAGCTCAATATGAGCCGAAACGGTATCAAGCACCGAAACATCCGTGATTTCCTCTTGGCTGAGGAATGGAATTGAGTGCAAAGGAGATTTACCACATGGCAGGATTCAAAATTCATGTGCTGCATACGGGCGAGGTATGTGTCGCGCCGGAGCTGCCTTTCGGCGGAGAGCACTGCGGCACGCTCAAGGCAGCAGGCGTATTTACGAGACGGTCAGATCGGCTGTGGCTGCCGGTGTCGGCATATCTGGTCGAATGCCCGCAGGGAAAGATACTCTTTGACTGCGGCTGGAATCGTGATATATGCCCGAACGGCGTGTATGACAAAAAGGCACAGATTAAGTCGCTCGGCTCGCTCCCACTGTACATGACAAATCAGGGACGCATGGAGAAGGGCGCAGCTGTTGACGAGCAGCTGGCGACATTGGGGATAAAGCCCGCCGATTTGGACATGGTGCTGCTGTCGCATCTTGATTGCGATCATGCCAACGGGTTAAGGCAGGTGTCGGATGCAAAGCAGATACTCGTCTCCGAGGAGGAGCTGCGCTTTGCCGAAAGCAAGACCCCGGTGAATCTTATCCGCTACAATGCACGCTGGTGGCAGGGCACAAAATTGCAGACCTTTGACTGGAAGGGAAGTCTCGGACCGGCGGGAAAATCGTATGACGTGTTCGGCGACGGCAGTCTTGTGATGATAAACATTCCCGGACACTCAAAGGGGCAGTGCGCGCTTAAAATCACGAACGCGGACGGCAGATTCGTGCTGCTCTATGCCGATGGGGGTTATGCGAGAAAATCGTGGGAGGAGCTTATAACCTCCGGCATAGTTGACGACAGGGAGGCACAGAAACGCTCGCTGGAATGGATCAGGGAGCAGAGCCTTGAAGCAAATTGTGTTGAGTCCCTTGCAAACCATGACCCCGGCGTCAAGCCGCACGTTATACAGTTGTGACCGGGTACGAAGAATATTTATAAAACCACCTTGTGAGAACGGGCGGTTTCTGCTATAATCTATCCGGCACATATGATAATAGGAGATGTATATAATATGAAGCTTGGTATCGTGGGTCTGCCGAATGTAGGCAAGACGACGCTTTTCAACGCGCTGACCGGCTCGAAGGCGGAGACGAGCGCCTATGCCAACGCGGGCGCAAAGCCGAATATCGGCAACGCGAGAGTGCCCGACGAGCGGCTGGACTGGCTGGCGGAATACTACCACCCGAAGAAGTACAGCCCGGCGACGATAGAGTTTGTCGATGTGGCGGGCGTGAGCCGAGGCGGAAAGGGCAACGAGGTGTTTCAGGCGATCCGCCAGACTGACGCGCTGGTGCACGTGGTGCGCTGCTTTGACAATGACGACATTTTTCTTGAGAAGGCGGACGCAAAGCGCGACGCGGAGACGTTCGACCTTGAGATGATCCTCGCGGATATTGAGATAGTCGAGCGGCGGCTTGAGCGCGCGAGGAAGAACGCCAAGGGCGGCGACAAGAAGTATAAGCACGAGGCGGAAATGTGCGAGGCGCTGATTGCGAACCTGGAGGCGGAGAAGCCCGCGCGCTCGTTCGACTTCGGCGACGATGACAGCGGAATACTGGTCGACGGCGGGCTTATGACCGTTAAGCCCGTGATCTACGTTGCCAACCTCGACGAGGACGGCATGGCGGACTATGCCGCCAATGCGAATTTCAAGGCGCTCTCCGCCCTTGCCGAGGCGCAGGGTGCGGCGGTGCTGCCCGTCGCGGCGAAGTTCGAGGAGGACATATCCGAGATGGACGCGGACGAGGCAAAGATGTTCATGGAGGATCTCGGCTTGACGGAGACGGGGCTTGACCGCCTCATCCGCACGTCGTATGACCTCTTGGGCTACATATCTTTCCTCACTGCGGGCGAGGACGACGTGCACGCATGGACGATCGTGCGCGGGACGAAAGCCCCCAAGGCGGCGGGGAAGATACACACGGATATAGAGCGCGGCTTCATCCGCGCGGAGATAGTCGCGTTTGAGGATCTGAAGGCCTGCGGCAGCGTCGCGGCGGCAAAGGAAAAGGGACTGTTCCGTCTGGAGGGCAAGGATTATGTCATGCAGGACGGCGATGTGACGAACTTCCGCTTCAACGTGTAAATAAACCGTGAAATCTGCCGCTGTGGCGTGCTTTTTGCTTGACTTTGCCAAGCCGTGCGTGGTATGCTGAAAGGGTAATAAGGGAGTAGCTTCCGCCCGCTTTTGCGCGGGTGCCGGTGCGTCGTCATCACGACCCGTTCAGGCGGGTTCGGCGCACGGGGTACAGCCGACGGTATGTATTTTGCGAGACTTTTACGGCGTTTTTCGCTGTAAAAGTCTCTTTTTTATACCTGCGGCGTGGTAGAATGCTATGGCAGCGAAAGGGGAGTATGCATGAAGTATTATCTTGAGAAAAAGGAAGATGTGCTGCGCGAGGTGAAGAGCAGCACCGACGGGCTGACCGAGGAGGAAGCCCGCCGCCGCCTTGAGGAAAACGGGAAAAATAAGCTCGACGCCCCGCCGTCAAAGCCGCTCATACTCCGCTTCCTTGAGCAGATGGCAGACCCGATGATAATCATCCTGCTTGCCGCCGCGGCGATAAGCGGCGTGCTCGCCGTCGTCGAGGGGGAGAGCTTTGCCGACGTTATCATCATTCTTGCCGTCGTCATCGTCAACGCGGTGCTCGGCGTGTATCAGGAGAGCAAGGCGGAAAAGGCGATAGAAGCCCTGCAGGAGATGAGCGCCGCCGTGTCGCACGTGCTGCGCGGCGGGAAGCTTTGCACCGTGCCGAGCGAGGAGCTCGTCGTGGGCGACGTTATCATGCTGGAGGCGGGTGATGCCGTCCCGGCGGACGCGCGTATATTGCAGAGCGCCAGCCTCAAGCTTGAGGAGGCGGCACTGACGGGCGAATCCGTCCCTGTCAACAAGCTCATACAATTCCTGGAGTTGGGGGAGCAGAAGGACATTCCCCTCGGCGATCGGCGCAACATGGTGTATATGGGCAGCACCGTCGCCTACGGGCGCGGCAGCGCCGTCATAACCGCCACAGGCATGGACACCGAGATGGGCAAAATTGCCGACGCGCTGTCCAAGGCGGAGGACGGCGCAACGCCGCTGCAGATAAAGCTCAGCCAGCTGTCGAAAATACTGACGTGGCTGGTGCTGGGCGTGTGCGTGCTGGTGTTCGGCGTGCAGCTTCTGCGCGCGGGCGGGCTGGATTTTGAGGTTGTGCTCAACTCGTTCATGATTGCCGTGTCCCTCGCCGTCGCCGCCATCCCGGAGGGGCTTGCCGCCGTGGTGACGGTGGTGCTCTCCATCGGCGTGACGAATATGTCCAAGCGAAACGCGATAATCCGCCGCCTCACGGCGGTGGAGACGCTCGGCTGCGCGCAGATAATCTGCTCGGATAAGACGGGGACGCTCACGCAGAACAAAATGACCGTCGTTGACTTCTTCGGCGACGATGAGAAGAAGCTTGCTGCGGCGATGGCGCTCTGCTCCGACGCGGAGCTGGGCGAGGGCGGCAGTGTCACCGGCGAGCCGACGGAGGCGGCGCTCGTCGCGTGGGCAAATAAGCTTGGGCTTGACAAGAACACGCTCAAGGCGAAGTACATACGCTGCGGCGAAGCGCCGTTCGATTCGGCGCGCAAGCTGATGAGCACCGTGCACCTAACGGACGGCGGCTGCATCCAGTACACAAAGGGCGCGCCCGACGTGCTGCTTGCCAAGTGCACAAGCTACATGGACAACGGCGAGGCAAAGCCCATGACCGCCGCCTACCGCGAGAGCGTGGAGCGGGCGAACAAGGAGATGGCGGATCGCGCGCTGCGCGTGCTGGCGTGTGCCGAGCGGGTGTGGAGCGCCAAGCCCGCCTCCGACGAGCCGGAGACGCTGGAAGCCGAGCTGTGCTTTCTCGGTCTGTGCGGCATGATTGACCCGGTGCGCCCGGAGGTCGCCGCCGCGATAGAGGAGTGCCGCGAGGCGGGAATCCGCCCCATCATGATAACCGGCGACCATGTGGACACCGCCTCCGCGATAGCGCGGGAGCTGGGCATACTCACGGACGGGACGTGCGCCGTCACCGGCGCGCAGCTCAGTCAGCTCAGCGACGAGGAGTTCAAGGACGTTTTCCAAAACATCAGCGTCTACGCCCGCGTCCAGCCGGAGCATAAGACCCGCATCGTCAATGCGTGGCGCGACGCCGGCTACGTCACCGCCATGACCGGCGACGGCGTGAACGACGCGCCGAGCATAAAATCCGCCGACATCGGTGTCGGCATGGGCATAACCGGCACGGACGTGACGAAGAGCGCCGCCGACATGGTGCTTGCGGACGACAACTTTGCTACCATCGTCGCTGCGGTCGAGGAGGGGCGGCGGATATACGACAATATCCGCAAGTGCATACAGTTTCTGCTCGGCTCGAATATGAGCGAGGTCATCTCCATCTTTGCCGCGACGCTCATGGGCTTTACGATACTTCAGCCCGTGCACCTGCTGTGGATAAACCTCGTGACGGACTGCTTCCCCGCACTTGCCCTCGGCATGGAGCGGGCAGAGCCGGACATTATGCGCCGCCGCCCGCGCGATGCCAAGGCGGGCATATTCGCCGGCGGCATGGGCGTGGACATTGTGTATCAGGGCTTTCTCGTCTCCGCCCTTGTCCTCATCAGCTACTTTGTCGGGCATTTCATGGAGACCGGCACGTGGGCGATCACCGACAGCGCCGACGGCACGACCATGGCGTTTCTCACCATGTCCATGGCGGAGATATTCCACTCTTTCAATATGCGCTCACAGCGCGGCAGCATCTTTGCCCTGCCGACGGTGAACCGGGCGCTCGTCGCCTCCGCCGTCGCCTCGCTCGTCGCAACGACCGTCGTGTGCGAGATCCCCGTGCTTGCCGCCGCGTTTGATTTCACCAGTGTGGACTTCAACGAGTACGCCGTTGCCATTCTCCTCGGCGCGTGCGTCATTCCGATAGTCGAGCTTGTCAAGCTTGTGCAGAGAAAGTGCTGCAAAAGCGATTGACAAGGCGCGAAAGCGGTGATAATATAAGCGGTGTCAAAGGCAAAGACGGAGAAAACAGGAGATAACCGCCGCACAGAGAGGGCTGCCATCGGCTGCAAGCTGCCCCGGCGTGAGCTTCATGTTACCGCTCCCGAGCCGGAGAGAGGAAATTCTCCCCCGCGTGACGCGCGTTAGAGCGTTGTAAAGTTAAAACTCAAGGTGGAACCGTGCAATGCTGCACCCTTGATGCGCCGCAGGCGCGTCAAGGGTGCTTTTGATTTATTAGGAGGATAAGCAATGGAAAACATGGAAAACGCCGAAAACAAGTTCAGCTTTGAAAACCCCGAATACCGCCATACGTATTGGCATACCTGCTCACACGTCCTTGCGCAGGCGGTCAAGCGCCTGTACCCGGAGGTCAAGCTTGCCATAGGTCCGGCGATAGAGAACGGCTTTTACTATGATATGGATTCCCCGTTCCCCTTTACCCCGGAAATAATGGAGAAGATAGAGGGCGAGATGCGCAAGATATGCAAGGAAAAGCTCAAGCTGGAGCGCTTTGAGCTGCCGCGCGAGGAGGCGCTGAAGCTCATGGAGGAAAAGGAAGAGCCGTATAAGGTCGAGCTTATAAACGACCTGCCGGAGGATGCGGTCATAAGCTTCTACAAGCAGGGTGAGTTCACCGATTTGTGCGCAGGCCCGCACCTTGACTCCACCGGCAGGATAAAGGGCAATGCCATCAAGCTCACCGCCTGCAACAGCGCCTACTGGCGCGGGGACAGCAATCGCCAGACGCTCCAGCGCATCTACGGCGTGGCGTTCCCGAAGAAGGAGGAGCTGGACGAGTACCTCGCCCGCATCGAGGAGGCAAAGCGCCGCGACCACCGCAAGCTCGGACGTGAGCTGGGGCTGTTCGCGTTCCGCGACGAAGCGCCCGGCTTCCCGTTCTACCTGCCCAAGGGCATGGTGCTGAAAAACACGCTTATCGACTACTGGCGCGGTGTGCACAGAAAGTGGGAGTATACCGAGATTTCCACCCCGCAAATCATGCGCCGCACCCTGTGGGAGACTTCGGGTCACTGGGAACACTATAAGGACAATATGTACACCACCCTCATCGACGGTGAGGATTTCGCGATAAAGCCCATGAACTGCCCCGGCAGTATACTTGTCTACGAGCTGGAGCCGCACTCCTATAAGGAGCTGCCCCTGCGCTATGCCGAGCTTGGCATTGTCCACCGGCATGAGCTGTCCGGCGCGCTGCACGGCCTGTTCCGCGTGCGCTGCTTCACGCAGGACGATGCGCACATACTCCTCGCCAAGGAGCAGATAAAGAATGAGGTCGTTCGCATCGCGCAGCTTTTTGACGAGGTCTACTCGCTCTTTGGTCTGCCGTATAAGATAGAGCTGTCCACCATGCCCGACGACCATATCGGCTCCGTCGAGGATTGGGATGTCGCCACCGCCGCCCTTGCCGACGCCATCACCAGCATCGGCAAGAGCTACGAGGTCAACCCCGGCGACGGCGCGTTCTACGGCCCGAAGCTGGACTTCCACATTCAGGACTCTCTCGGACGCACATGGCAGTGCGGCACCATACAGCTTGACTATCAGCTTCCCGGACGCTTCGGTCTGGAATACACGGGCGCGGACGGGGAGAAGCACTGCCCCGTCATGATCCACCGCGTCGTCTTCGGCTCTATCGAGCGCTTTATCGGCGTTATCACCGAGCATTATGCCGGCGCGTTCCCCGTGTGGCTGTCACCGGTGCAGGCGATGGTCATGCCCATCACCGACCGCGCCAACGACTACGCCGAGCAGGTCAAGGCAAGGCTCACCGATGCCGGCGTTCGCGTGGAGGCTGACCTGCGCAACGAGAAGATAGGCTATAAGATCCGCGAGGCGCAGATGCAGAAGCTGCCGTATATGCTCGTCGTGGGCGATAAGGAGCGCGAGGCGGGCACTGTCGCGGTGCGCACGCGCGGCGGCGTTGACCTCGGCGCGATGCCGCTGGATGAGTTTATTGCCAAGATTACCGAGCAGATAAAGACCCGCGCGAATGATTAAGACTAAAACAGCATAAAATTTACAGCGCCTCCGCATACTATTATAAATTGTGTATGCGGAGGTGTTTTTGTTGCATATCAGCACAAAAAAGACGCTCATGACCGTCGCGGCGCTCGTCGCGCTCAATTTCGCGTTCGCGGCGTTCAGTCAGTACGCGGCGGCGGATCTCTACAAAAAGGGCGCGACGGGCGCGGGGGTCACGGAGATACAGACGCGGCTGAAGGCGTGGGGGTATTACACCGGCGCGGTCGACGGCGTTTACGGCAGCGGCACGGAGAAGGCGGTGCGGTATTTTCAGCGCTCCAACGGACTGACGGAGGACGGGCAGTGCGGCGCGCAGACGCTCGCTGCGCTCGGTCTGCCGACGAACATGGGCGGTGGCTCCGGCGGCTCATCGTCCGGCGGAGGCTCGGGGGATTTAGACCTGCTCGCGCGGCTTATCTCGGCGGAATCGCGCGGCGAGCCGTATGAGGGGCAGGTCGCCGTGGGCGCGGTCGTGCTCAACCGGGTGGCGCACGCATCGTTCCCCAACTCCGTCTCCGGCGTGATATATCAGCCCGGTGCGTTCTCCTGCCTTGACGACGGACAGTTTGACCAGCCCGTGGCGGAGAGCGCTTACCGCGCGGCGCAGGATGCGCTCAATGGCTGGGATCCCAGCGGCGGCGCGATATACTACTTCAATCCGAGCACCGCGACGAGCGCATGGATATGGTCGCGCCCCGCAATTGTCACCATAGGCAAGCATATGTTCTGCGCATAAAAGTTTACTGTACAGCAGTTGAAAATGCCCGCCGCGTAGGATATAATATAAATAGAATAAATTGAAATACGCTATTGGGAGAGACGGAAATGGCTTATTGCGGCAAATGCGGCGCATATATACCCGACGGGCAGACAAAGTGCCTCGCCTGCGGCTACGATGAGGCGGAGGAGCGGGCGCAGTCCGCCGGCGCAGCCTCGGCATCAGCATCAGCGGACACGGGGAAGTATTACGGCTTTTCAAATGAAGAAATGCGCGCCAAGCTGGAGGAGCAGCGCAGAAAGCAGCAGGAGCAGAGCCGCGTCTGGGCGGAGCAGGAGCGCGAACGGCGCCGGCGTGAGCAGGACAGGGCGCAGCGCGAGCGCGAGAGAAGGGAGCATGAGCGCGCCGAGCAGCGCCGCCGCGAGCAGGAGCAGGCAAGCCGCGCACAGAGCACCGGCGTGCGCGGTGCAAGTGAGATCCCGTCCCTCGGCGAGGGCGAGAGCAAGGTGTTCTCGGCGCTGTCGTATATCAGCATACTGTTTTTGCTGCCGTTTTTCCTGCGGCGCGACGACGGCTTTGCCATGTACCATGCGCGGCAGGGGCTCGTGCTGCTGATATACGGCGTGCTCGCCGACATTTTGAGCGTTATCCCCGTCGTCGGCTGGGTGTTTCCTCTTTTCCGGCTGTACTGCATTTTCAAGGGTATCAGCAACGCGGTCAAGGGCGTGAAGGAGCCTCTGCCCTATATCGGCAAATACGGCGAGCGCATATGACGCAAGGCTGAAAAGTTTATATATAGTGCTGTCGGAAGCCCTGTGACCACAACATTTAGAAGTGCAAAAAAGTTTTGCCTTTTTTGCAAAAAAGTGTTGACAAATCAGGGCTTCCGGTGCTATATTATCCAAGCACCCGCGAGGCGGGCGCTGCTCCGGGAAACAGAGTTGAGACAAAAGATTTCAAAAAAATCTAAAAAACCTCTTGACAAATGAAAAAACCTAGAGTATACTAAACAAGCTGTCGCCGAGAGGGGCAGCGAGGAAAATGTACCTTGAAAATTGAACAATGTAAGAAAAGCTTATGCTAAATAAGCACCAGAAAAGGGTTCAAGTCAGAAATGACTTTAATCATTTAATTTCTTTTGAGAGCTAATTAAGCTGATCAAAAAATTAGATTTTAATCACGAGAGTGATTGAGATACAATTTATTGAGAGTTTGATCCTGGCTCAGGATGAACGCTGGCGGCGTGCCTAACACATGCAAG
>CAVGKI010000055.1:0-11522 GCA_963629655.1 Butyricicoccaceae bacterium
CGCTGGTCTGTGGCATTTTTAACCGTCAACATTAGGTTGTCGAACAAGTCTATTAAAGCTTCTTATCAGATAATAGTATTAGTTAAATAGATTCTCGTACTATTCTGTTACTTGACCGTCCATGCAAACGGGATGAACAGCTCACTGTATTTCTCCATGGCGTAGCCGTCGGTCATGCCGGAGATGTAGTCGCACGCGGCGCGCTCGCGCCCCTCGCGCTCGATAACGCCGCCGAAGTCCTCCGGCAGAGCCTCCGGGTGGGCGATATAGTAGTCATAGAGCTTGCTGAGTATCCCCTCGACCTTGCCCTCCTCCGCCTTTGCCACGGGATTTTTGTACACGTCCGAGTACATGAAGGCGTGGAAAACGTCAAACGTCTCCTGCATTTCGGGGGACATGGCAAGCCTCCCGCCGCTGCTGTGGGTGATAAGGTCGGTGATAATGGCGTTTATGCGGCGGCTGTTCGTGTCGCCGCAGTTGCGGCGGATAACGTCGGGCACATCCTCCGCCGTGAGTATGCCGGCGCGGATGGAATCGTCAAGGTCGTGGTTGACGTAGGCAATGCGGTCGCACAGGCGCACAGCCGTTGCCTCCGGCGTGTCGTCCGGCGCGCCGTGCGTGTGGTTCAATATGCCCATGCGCGTCTCATAGCAGAGGTTCAGCCCCTTGCCGCCGCGCTCAAGAATATCCACGACGCGCAGGCTTTGCTCATAGTGCTTGAAGCCGCCGGGATAGATGGTATTGAGCGCGCGCTCGCCCGCGTGACCGAACGGCGTATGCCCCAGATCGTGCCCCAGCGCGATCGCCTCCGCCAGATCCTCATTGAGCGCGAGGGCGCGCGCGACGGTGCGCGATAAACGGCTGACCTCCAGCGTGTGGGTCAGGCGCGTGCGGTAATGGTCGCCCTCCGGCTGCAAAAACACCTGCGTCTTGTGCTTGAGGCGGCGGAACGACTTTGAGTGCGTGATCCGGTCAATGTCCCGCTGGAAGCAAGTGCGTATTTCGCACTCCTCCTCCGGCGTGAGCCGCCCGCGCGTGTTCTCCGCCAAAAGCCCGTAGGGACCGACTATGTAATGCTCCAGCCGCTCCCGCTGCTCTCTCGGACATAACATGGCTGTCACCTCCACGTTATAATAACGGCGTTTGCGCCGTATAAAAGTCTCTCATAACTCTTATACGACGCAAACGAATATTTCCCCTCTATTTTTTCGAGAAAATTTTAATTTACCTTATCGGAACATCACGGAACGCCTCGCCCACGGCGCGCACGGCGACGCTCCCGGCGGTCACGTCGAATATGCGCACGGAGAATGTGTCCAGCGCCTCCTCCGGCACGAGAGAGCGCACCGTCACGCCCGCGGCGTAATCCACGCCATCCACAACGCCGCCCGCAGCGGCGATCTCAAGCTTGAGCTTTTCCGCCTGCGCGTAGGAGCATTCAAGCTCCGCCTCCACCCAGCGGCGCACGGCGGACACGCCCGCCGCGTCGAGGGCTTCCTTTGCGCTCTTCGTGTATGCGCGCAGCAGCCCGCCCGCGCCGAGCAGCACCCCGCCGAAGTAGCGCGTCACCACGCACACGACGTTTGTGACCTCCTCCCGGCGGAACACCTCAAGCATCGGTATGCCCGCCGTGCCCTGCGGCTCACCGTCGTCGCTGTAACGCTCCGCCCCGCCGCGTATGATGTAGCACCAGCAGTTGTGGCGCGCGTCATAGTGCTGCTTTTTCATCTCCGCGATGAACGCGCGCGCCTCGTCCTCCGTCTCGGCACGTCGCACGTGCCCCAAAAACTCCGAGCGCTTTTCGACATATTCGCTCTCGCCCGCGCCGGTGGGGATGTAGTATTCATTCATCCTCCCACTCCTCCCGAGGCTCTGTGTAGCCGGGGATAAACTCCTTCACCCGCCCTAAAAGCTCCGGCGTGACGACGGCTTCAGCCTCGATGCCGCCGTCGGTGTAGTCGAGCCGCGTGACGCTCGCGTCGCGCTTGAGCGTGTCGATGATGCCCGCCTTGGAGTAGGGAATATGCAGCGCGACCGTGCGCTTTTGCGAGCCGAGCATATCCGCGAGCTTTTTTACCAGCACGTCCGCGCCCTCACCGCTTTTCGCGGACAGGCACACGACATCCTCCCCGTGCGGCAGAATGCCGGTATAGGCATCGCACTTGTTGTAGACGCGGATGCACGGCGTACTCTCCGCGCCGAGCTGACGGATAAGCTCGTCCACCACGCGCGCCTGCTCCTCCCACTCGGGGCTTGAAATGTCGATAACGTGCAGCAGCACATCGGCATATTTCAGCTCCTCCAGCGTTGCCTTGAACGCCTCGATGAGGTGCGTGGGCAGCTTGCGGATGAAGCCGACGGTGTCGCTGAGCAGCACCTGCTGCGTCTCGTCAAGGCGGAGGCGGCGGGTCGTCGTGTCGAGCGTGTCAAAGAGGCGGTCGTTTGCGGGAATGGACTCCCCCGTGAGGCAGTTGAGAAGCGTGGATTTTCCCGCGTTCGTGTACCCCACGAGCGCCACGACGGGCATGGCGTTCTTCTCGCGGCGGCGGCGCTGCGTGCCGCGCACCTTGCGCACGGCGGCAAGCTCCTCCTCCAGCTTTTGTATCTTGCGGCGGATGTGGCGGCGGTCGGTTTCCAGCTGCGTCTCGCCCGGACCGCGCGTGCCGATGGGTGATGAGCCGCCAGATGCCGTCTGACGCACAAGGTGCGTCCACATACCCGTCAGGCGCGGCAGCAGATACTTGTACTGCGCCAGCTCCACCTGAAGCTGACCCTCGCGCGTCTGCGCGCGTTGGGCAAAAATGTCCAGTATCAGCCCGGAGCGGTCGAGCACCTTTACGCCGAGCTCCTCGCTCAAAACGCGCATCTGCGACGGGCTGAGCTCGTTGTCGAACACCGCAAGGTTACAGTCGTTCATCTCGATGATGGCTTTCAGCTCCTGCACCTTGCCGTCGCCGATGAAGCTGCGCGGCTCCGGCGTGGGACGGTTCTGGATGAGCATGGCGACGGTCTCGCCGCCGGCAGTCTCCACCAGCGCCGCAAGCTCCTCCATCGACACCTCGCTTGAGCGCTCGCGCTCGTCCATGCTCGCCGCGGCAAGCCCCGCGAGCACCGCGCGTTCCTTCTTTATCTCTGTGGTTTCTATAATTATCAGTCCTTTGCTGCGATAGCTGCGTCTATTATACCGCATATTCCGCCGTTTGAAAAGACGGCAGTGTTTATACTATTGCCGCTCGTTTTTGCTCTTGGGAATGGAGATGGTGAGAATGAGCGAGTCCTCCGTCTCCTCGCGGCGCATGCCCGCGTCGATGCCGCCCTGCTTCATCAAATCGATGCTGCGCGAGACGGTGTTGAGAAACACGCGCACGTCCTTGAGCACGAATGTGCGCCGGGGCTCCGGCTTGTCCTGCTCCAGCGAAGGTCTGGCGGGCGCGGAGAGCAGCTTTTCCACATACGCCTCCGCCGCAGCGACGTTGAGGTCGTTTTCGATGATGTGCGCAAGCGCCGCGCGCTGCGCATCCGGCGACGGCAGGCGCAGCAGCGCCCGCCCGTGGCGCTCCGAAAGACCGTGCTCGCGCAGAGCCTCCAGCACGTCCCCCGGCAGGCGCAGCAGACGCAGCTTGTTCGCCACGGAGGGCTGGGATTTCCCTATCCGCCGCGCCGCCTCCTCCTGACTCATGCCGAACATATGTATGAGCTGGCTTATGCCGTTTGCCTCCTCTATGAAGTCCAGATCCTGCCGCTGGAGGTTCTCGATGAGCGAGATGAGGCTGGCGTTTTCCATGTCCACGTCTATCACCAGACACGGCACCTCCCGCAGTCCCGCCAGCTTTGCCGCGCGCAGCCGCCGCTCCCCCGCGACCAGCTCATACCGCCCGCCGCGCGAGCGGACGGTCAGGGGATTGAGTATCCCGTAGGTGCGTATGCTCTCGCTCAGCTCGCGCAGCGAGTCCTCGTCAAATATCCTCCGCGCCTGCACGGGACAGGGCGCGATGTCCTCCGTGCAGAGATAAACTATGCTGCCCCGCTTCACACCGGGGCGTGTGCGCAATGCCTGCATTTTTGCAGCTCCTCCTTAGTATGGCATTTGGGAAAAGTATATCCCGCGCGGGGCGAGAATTTGCGCGAAAGGAGGGAGTATGACAGACGGATAAAAACGCAAGAGAAATATGATACGTTCTTGAAACATTGCAAAAAATGCGGTATAGTAGGTAAAAAAAGAAAGGCGGAGATGCGATGAAAGAGGAGCAGACCTTTGCGCGCGAGGGGTATCTTGAGGAGAACTATCATTATTTCCATCTGCGCGACACCGCCGGGCAGGAGCGGGATTTTCACTTCCACGATTTTGACAAGATAGTGCTGCTCATCTCCGGCAGTGTGGACTACGCCGTGGAGGACAAGCTGTACTCTCTGCGCCCGTGGGATATGCTGCTTGTGCGGCACCACACCATACATAAGGCGCTCATCGACAAGTCCGTCCCCTATGAGCGCATCATCATCTATCTCGACCGGCAATATTTTGACCGCGTGCTGCCCGGCGCGGGGCTGCGAGAATGCTTCGAGCGCGCGGATGCCACGGGGCAGCACCTGCTCACGCCGGAGGGCGAGGCGCGCGCGGCGCTCGCCTCGGCGCTGAATGCCTTCGAGGCGAGCCTTGCGGACAACGAGTTCGGCGCGCAGGCAATGCGCGACACGCTGATGATGCAGCTTCTCATCCGCATAAACCGCATTGCCGCCGCCGCGCCGGAGCGCGAGGAGAAGAAGCTGGACGAGAAGATAGAGCGCACGCTCTCCTACATAAACGAAAACCTCGCGCGGGAGCTGACCGTGGATGCGCTTGCCGACCGCGTGTATCTCAGCCGGTATCACTTCATGCGCCTTTTCAAGGCGCAGACGGGCATGACGGTGCACGCCTACATCCGCCGCAAGCGCCTTTTGTATGCGGCGCGGCTCATCCGCGAGGGTGTAAACGCAAACAAAGCCGCCTTTGACAGCGGCTTTGCAGACTATTCAACCTTTCACCGGGCATTCACCGAAAGCTTCGGAATGAGCCCCGGAAAGCTCAAACGTTAGCGGCAGGACGGCTTATTCGTCCTTATCGTCCTCGCCGTCAGCGTTCTCTTCGCTCTCACCGTCGAGGTCAAATTCAAGTTCCTCCCCGCAGCTTGGGCAGATAATAGCGCCGTCGGACAGCGTCCCCTCATCGAAGGTTATCTCCTCGCCGCAGGTGGGGCAGGTCACGTCGTACAGCACGCCGTCATACTCCAGCTCCTCATCCTCATCGTTGCAGGGGGCAGAGCAGCAGCAGCGCTTGCGGCAGACGGACTCGTCATCCTCGTCGTCAAAGTCGTAATCGTAATCGTCGAAGTCGTCCTCGTCATCGTCGAAATCCTCCGGCATGTCGAGATCGCACGTCAGCTCCTCAAGATACACAAGCTGATCGCTCATATCATCGAGCGCATCGGCAAAGTCGAGGTGGCTCTCCTGAAGGTCCTCTATCTCGTGCGCCATGTCGGAAACAAGCTCACACAGCGCGCCCCACAGCTTACCCTCCTTTGAATCGCCCTCGATGCCTAGACCCTCGGTCAGTCCTTTCAGATACGCCGCTTTTTCAACGATAGTCATTGTGAAAACCTCCTACTTTATAAATTTGATAAAGGGAGACTCCGCCGAGAGCCTCCCCCTTTATCTTTCCTGTGCTTATGCGCGGCTGAGATATTCGCCCGTGCGCGTGTCGACCTTGATCTTCTCGCCGACATCAATGAACAGAGGAACCTTGATCTCTGCCCCTGTTTCAAGGGTGGCGGGCTTGGTCGCATTGGTGGCGGTGTTGCCGGCGAAGCCGGGGTCGGTCTCGGTAACCTCAAGCTCAACAAAGAACGGAGGCTCGACATTGTACACCTTGCCCTTGTAGGAGTAGATGGTGCACTCCATATTCTCCTTGACGAACTTGAAGTTGTCGCCCAGAACGGAGGCATCGACCGGCTCAAGCTCATAGGTCTCGGGATTCATGAAATAATAGAGGTTGCCGTCGGCATAGCTGTATTCCATAGTCTGACGGTCAACGGTCGCGCTCTCAAACTTTGCGGTGGGGTTGAAGGACGTCTCGGTGACGGCACCGGTGATGACGTTTTTCATCTTGGTGCGCACGAACGCCGCGCCCTTGCCGGGCTTGACGTGCTGGAACTCGACGACCTGCATGACCTGTCCGTCCATCTCAAAGGTAACGCCGTTTCTGAAATCGCCTGCTGTGATCATAAATAGGGTCCTCCCATATATAGATTCAAAACGCTTATATACATAGCCTTATTATATACATAGCCTTGTTATTTTACAGTATATAAAGATATTTTGCAAGTGTTTTTCTCAATTTTCGCCTGCGCGCGCAGATTTATCGGTTGTTCAGCACGATAAGCTCCGTTTTCGGCGCGCGGGTGATGATCTCCGCGCCGTCCTCGCGCAGCACCATCACGTCCTCAATGCGCACGCCGAAGCGCCCGGGGAGGTATATGCCCGGCTCTGCGCTGACGACAGCGCCGGCGGGCATCGGCGTCTCGCCGCGCGGGCTGGCGTTAGGGCTCTCGTGTATGTCCAGCCCCAGCGAGTGCCCGAAGCCGTGCCCGAAACATTCCCCATACCCCGCGCGGGTGATGACGCTGCGCGCGGCGGCATCTATCTCGCGCCCCGTGACACCGGCGCGCGCTGCGGCGATACCGGCAAGCTGCGCCTTGAGCACGACGGCGTAGACATTGCGCATCTCCTCCGTCGCGTGCCCGACGGCGACGGTGCGCGTCATGTCGGAGCAGTACCCGTGCTTTATGCAGCCGAAGTCCATCGTCACGAAATCGCCCCCGGCGACAAGCTCGTCCCCCGGCACGCCGTGGGGCATGCTCGTCTTTTTGCCGGTGATGACGATGGGGTCAAAGGAGTTGCCCTCCGCCCCGTGGCGCAGCATGCGGTACACCAGCTCTGCGGCAAGCTGCCGCTCGCTCACGCCGGGGCGGATGAGCGGCAGCGTCTCGGCAAGGGCGAGCTCGGCAATGCCCTGCGCCTCGCGCATGGCGGCGATCTCCTCCTCGCTCTTGGCGCTGCGCAGGGTGCGAAGTATGCCCTGCGCCGCCTCAAGCCTTACGCCCAGCGCCTTTTCATAGCGCAGAAACCCCGCGTGGCTGAGCTTTTCCTCCTCCGCGCCGATGCGCGACAGGCGCTCCGCGTCGATAACGGCGCGTATGCCGTCCGTGAGCGGGCGACGCGCGTCGAAGAGGACGACGTCTGCAATGCCGCCCGCCGCGTTCTCCGCCGCCTCGATATAGCGCGAGTCCGTGAAGAGCCACGCGCCGCGCCGCGAGATGAGCACCGCCCCGTCCGTAAACGGGAAGCCCAGTGCATAGCGCTGATTTTTCTCGTCGGTTATGAGCAGCGCGTCGAGCGCGTGCGCTTCAAGCTGCCGCTGGATTTTTTCGAGATTGTTCATATTCCTGTCTCCTCCGATGTGGGCTTGGGAAAGCTGACGACGAAGCGCGAGCCCTGCGGCTTGTTCGCCCCGACGGTGATTATCCCGCCGTAGAGCTGCACCGCGTCGTGCACGATGCTCAGCCCCAGCCCGCTGCCGCCCGCATCTCTTGAGCGCGCCTTGTCCACGCGGTAAAACCGGGAGAAGATGTTGAAGCGATCCTCCTCCGGGATGCCGATGCCCGTGTCCTCCACGGCAATGCTGACGGTGCTCTCGTCGCTTTTGACGCGCAGCATGACGCTGCCGCCCTCGACGTTATATTTGATGGCGTTTTCGATAAGATTAAAAATGATGTGGAACATATCGTCCACCGTCGCCATGACGACGCAGCCGTCGTCCAGCTCGCGCAGCAGCTTCACCTTCCGCTCGTCCGCGAGCGGGCGCAGCAGCACCAGCGCGTCCACGGTCACCTGCTTCACGTCCACGGGCTCCGGGTCGAAGCGCACATCGTCGTCCATACGGCTCAGCTCCAGAAGCTTTTCCGTCGTGCGCTGTAAGCGCTCCGCCTCCTGCCCGATGTCTGTGACAAACTCCCTCACGGTGCTTGCGTTCATGTTCTCGCTTTGCACAATGCTGTCCGAGAGCAGCCTGATGGACGCGAGCGGGGTTTTCAGCTCGTGCGAGGCATCGGACACGAAGCGCCGGCGCTGGCGTTCCGTCGTCTCCAGACGCTCGGTCAGCATGTTGAACTCGTCCCCCAGCTCCGCGATCTCGTCCCGCCCGCGCGTGGCGAGGCGGTAGCCGTAGTTGCCGGAGGCGACGATGCGCATGGACTCCACCAGCTCGTGTATGCGCCGGAGCAGCACGTGCGAAAACAGCGCGACGATGATGAGCGCCGCCCCGGCGATGATGAGCGAGGTGAAGCGCAGCCGCCCCTGCATCGTCTCTATCATCGCGGCGCGCTCGGCATCGTGCTCACAGATATACACCGCGCCCACGGTCGCGCCCTGATTGCTCATGGGCATGGCAAAGCAGCTTTGAAACGCGCCGGAGGCGAAGAGCGAGCGGAACACCGTCTTTCCCGTGAGCGCGGTGGATATATCGCCGCTCTCGTGCTCCGGGTCTGCGCTTGTCCCGTCGTCATAGAGCACGCTGCCCTCGGCATTGACAACGACCGTGCGGGCAAAGCCGCTGATGTCCAGAAGCTGCAAAACGTCGCTTATGCTGTCGCGGTTGGGCGCGTCGAGATTTGCCAGCGACGAGGCGACGACTGCCGCCTGACTGCTCAGAGAGTTGCGCTTTTCCTCAAACACGCGATCGCGCGAGGCGGTGATGGGGAAAATGTTCAGCAGCAGCAGCAAAATGACGAGCAGCGCCGCCGTGAACGCCATAAACTGTACTCTAAGGCTGCGCATGATGCCTCCTTAATCGGCAAAGTAGTAGCCCACGCCCCACTTGGTGATGATATAGCGGGGGGTGGCGGGGTCAAGCTCCAGCTTCTCGCGCAGGCGGCGGATGTGCACGTCGACTGTGCGCGTGTCGCCCTGATAGTCGTACCCCCACACGAGATCGAGCAGGTTTTCGCGCGAGTAGACGCGCCCAGGATTTTTCATCAGGAAGAGAATGAGGTCGAACTCCTTGACCGTCAGCTCTATCTCCTCGCCGTTCTTGAGGGCGCGGCGGCGCTCCTCGTCGACGGTGATGTGCCCCTTTGTCAGTACCGACGACAGCGGCACCGCGACGGGCGCGGCGATCGACGCGCGCCGCAGCAGCGCGCGCACGCGCGCTTTCAGCTCCAGTATATCAAAGGGCTTTGTGAGGTAATCGTCCGCGCCGGACTCAAACCCCATCAGCAAATCGGACTTCTCGCTGCGCGCGGTGAGCATGATTATCGGCACGGTGGAGAAGCTGCGTATCTCCTGACACGCCTGAAGCCCGTCCTTGCGCGGCATCATCAAGTCGAGTATGATGAGGTCATAGTCGCCGCTGCGCGCGCTCTCCACCGCCGCCTCCCCGTCGTAGCAGGCATCCACCGTGTACCCCTCGTTTTCAAGGTTGAACTTCATTCCCTTTACCAGCAGCTTTTCGTCATCGACAACAAGTATCTTCACTGTGCTCCTCCAATCGGCAATAAATCGTAAATCCCGCGCATTTTCGGGGGCTTATCCCCACCCGCGCTCCACCGTGGCAATTATTATGACTTGCAATTTGAGGGCGAAAATTGTATAATACCCCGTAAAGTTGCCGCACTCTGCGGCATGCCGGGCGCATTGTCCGCCCTCGGCGCATTATATATGCGCATATATAATGTACCACACTCCGAGGAAAAACGGGAGAGCAAAATGAAAAAAATAAAAATTTTCCCCCTTATTCTTATAATATCCCTCGCGCTGTTCGCGCTCGCGCCGTCCGCCTACGCCATTGACGACCCGCAGCTGAGCGCGGCGGCGGTGTATCTGGCGGATATGAACACCGACGAGGTGCTCTACGAGAAGAACGCCGACGAGCAGCGCTCGCCCGCGAGTCTGACGAAGATAATGACCGGGCTTCTCGCCATAGAGGCGGTGGAGAGCGGGCAGTGCAGCATGGATGATATCGTCACCGCCGGAGCGGACGCATGGTACGGTATGTCTGACGATTCCAGCAACTCCAACATCCAGCCGGGCGAGATGATGACCTATCGCGATCTTGTCTACTGCGCGGTCGTCCATTCGGCAAACGAGGCGTGCAACATCCTCGGCACGTATATTTCCGGCAGCATCTCCGCCTTTGTTGAGCTTATGAATCAGCGCGCGGCGGAGCTGGGCTGCACAAACACGCATTTTCTCGACCCGAACGGGCTCTCCAACGACGGGCATTATACCACCGCGCGCGATTTGTACCTCATCACAAAGGAGGCTGTCAAGCACCCGGATTTTCTCACCATCTGCGACACGGAGTATTACAAGACCCAGCCCACGAACATGAGCGAGGCGCGCGAGATATGGAACTCCAACGCACTCATCTCCAACGGCGGGTATTATGCGAGCATGTCCATGCAGAACAACGGGCATGATTACCTCTATGAGGGCGCGGCGGGCGTAAAGACCGGGTACACCCGCGCGGCGGGGTACTGCCTCGTCTCCACCGCGACAAGAAACGACATCAGCGTGCTGGCGGTCGTGATGGGCTGCGGCGGGGAGCTGAACACGCAGGAGACGGAGTTCGGCAATTTCACGAACACCATCGCGCTCTACGACTGGTGCTTTGAAAACTTTGCGTACCGCACGCTTCTCTCCGCCACGCAGTTCAGCCAAAAGGTGACGGTCGACCTTGCGGAGGGCGACGGCGCGGTGCTGCTGCGCCCGGTAGACGATGTGCGCGCGCTGCTGCCCATAGACATAGACGACAGCTCCATCTCCACCGAGGTGCAGATATATGAGGACAAGCTCGTCGCGCCGATCGAGGCGGGCACGGTGCTGGGCGAGGTGCACATCATCGCTGACGGAAAGGACTACGGCTCTATAAAGCTCGTCAATCCCAATGCCGTGGAGCTGTCGAAGAGCGAGTATATCAAGACGCAGCTCAAGGCGTTCTTCTCCAAGGGCTGGGTGATAACGCTCATCATCGTGATACTGCTGCTGCTGGCGGTATATCTAATCCTCGTGACGCGCTACCGCGCCCTGCGCCGCCGCCACATTGAGGAACGCCGCCGTGCCGAGGCTCAGCGCCGCCGCCAGCGGGAGGAACGCGAGCACGCCAAGCGCCGCGCCGAGGAGCAGTATGAGCAGCAGTACGGCGGGGAGGAGCAGGACGACGCGGACGGCTACGGCGGGTATGACCCCTATGCTGACCGATATTACCGGGACGATGACGGCGATGAGATGCACACCGACCCCGCGGATATAGACGAGCTCTTCCGCCACTATGACAAATTCAGTTGATGCTGTGAACTAAACGTAAAGATTTGAACATGACGGACGGCTGCCGCTTGGAAAGTCGTACCGCAAAAAACGTCGAAACACGTTGATATAAAAGGGCACTGAAAAACCACAGTTTTTTTGAAAAGCTGTGGTTTTTGTGTATAAAT
>CAVGKI010000056.1:0-11458 GCA_963629655.1 Butyricicoccaceae bacterium
GCGGAATGCCGTTGTAAACGCCGAGCTCCACCATCTTCGGGTCTATCATGATAAGGCGCACCTCGTCGGGACGCGCTTTATAGAGCAGGCTCAAAATGAGCGAATTCATACACACGGATTTGCCGGAGCCTGTCGTGCCGGCAATGAGCATATGCGGCAGCTTTGCGATGTTGCCGACAACGCAGTCGCCGCCGATGTCCTTGCCGAGGGCGAAGCTGAGCTTGGACTTGGCGTTGACAAACTTCGCCGACTCGATAATATCGCGCAGGTACACGGTGCTCACTATCTTATTGGGCACCTCGATGCCGACGGTAGATATCTTGTCCGGGATGGGCGCGATGCGCACATTCACAACACCGAGGGCAAGCGCAAGATCGCCCGCAAGATTCGTCACGCGGGCAAGCTTGACCCCCTGCTCAAGCTCTATATCAAAGCGCGTGACCGTAGGACCGCGCGTCACGCCGACGATGGAGGCGTTTATGCCAAAGCTGTGTATTGCGCCCTCAAGACGCTCCTTATTTATCATTATCTCGTCGCGCGCGTCGGCATTGGTGACCGCCGCACCCGTGCGCAAAAGCTCGACCGGCGGGAACTCATACCCCGTGGCATCCACCGCCGCCGCTGCGACCGCCGCCTCCACCGCCTTTGCCTCCTTGGCAAGCTCGGCGCGCCCCGCCTTCTTCTTGGGCGGATCACTTATCTCCGTGCTCATGGTGGACGAGTGCATTATCTCCTCCACCGTCGCGCTCAGCTCGTCCACATTCACGCCGGCGGCGCGCGCCTCGGCTGTGCCGTCCGCCGCCGCGCTCTCGCGGATAATGGGCGCGCCGCGCCGCTTGAGCAGCACCGCTGCGGGATCGACCGGCAGCTCGCCGCCGTCGCGGCTTCGGCTGCTGCGCGCGGGTACGGCATCCTCATCCATTAGGCGCGTTTTGCCCTTTGCCGGACGCGCGCCCGCGCTCTCGGCGGTGTAAGGCTTGGTGCCGGTGCCGCGCTTGTCGGCGAGGGGAAGCTCCTCATCGTCGTCGAGCGATATTTCGGGCAGGACGCTCTCGCGCTGTATGCGCTCTATCTTCGCGCCGCGCTTTTCCGGCTTTGCCGCGCGCTCATGCGCGCCGCCCGTTTCAAGTGGGAGGAGCGTATCCTCGTCCTCATCGGCGGCGGGGCGCTTCTTTTCATACATTGCGGGGTCGTACTTCACGGACGCGCGCTCGCTCGCCTTGCCGAACGCCTTGATAAAGCTGCCGTTGAAGCACTTGACTGTGAAGAATATAAGCAGCACCAGCAGCACGGGCATAGCCCCGTAGAGGCTGAACGCATTTTCAAGCCCAATGGCGATAAGCCCGCCGACAACGCCGCCGCTTTGCAGAGCCTGTCCCTGCTCAAACAGTGCGCCGGTCAGCGCCTGCATATCGCTTGTATCCGTCGTGCCGGTGTAGAAAAAGAGACTGCCGAGGGCGGCGGCGACGATGGGTATCATCAGCGCAGAGGTCACGCGCAGAGCGACGGGCTGCCCCTTATGGAAGCCGAGAATTATCGCCGCCATCAGGAACGCCGGCACCGTCAGCCAGAAGCCCCAGCCGATAAGTCCCTTTATGAGGTTGGCAAAAAAGACAATGAACTTGCCGTCGGCATTAAAATGACTGATAACGACGAACACCGCCAAAAAGAGGAACACGACCGCGCCAAGCTCGCGCCGTATCGGCGGGGCTGGCGGCTCGGGCGGGGTGACGACCTCGGGCGCTTTCTTCTTTGAGCCTGTTTTTTTTGTCTCTGTGCTCTTCTTTGTGCCGGAAGAGCCGTTTTTCTTGGTTTGTGCCATTAAAAAATCCTTTCTTCGTCAGAAGATCATCGTGAGTATTATGGAGAGCACGCCCATGACCCAGCAGTAATACGCAAAGCCGCCGAACTTGCCCTTGGAGGCGAGGCGCTTTATAAAGCTTATCGCCCCGATGCCGGAGAGCATCGCCGCGACCATGCCGATAAGATACGCCGGGACATTGGCGATGTCCACCCCCTGCTGGAACGCATCGACGAGCGTGACGATGTTCGCGCCGAGCACGGCGGGGATGGAGAGCAGGAATGAAAACTTCACCGCGAACTCCCTGTCAAGCCCTGTGGCGATTCCGGCGGTGATGGTCGTGCCAGAGCGGGAGAGCCCGGGGATAGTGGCGACGCACTGGCACAGTCCGATGATGAGCGCGTCGGAGATGGTCATTCCGCCCGCCGTCTTTGTGCCGGGCTTCATTTTGTCCGCGACGAACAGCATACACCCAGTCAGCACCAGCGCCAGACCGATGAAAACATTGTGGTAATAGAGCGTTTCTATCATCTTATGCACGGGGAGCACGAGCACGAGCGGAATCGTGGCGAACACTATCATTATAAACGTGCGCGCGCCGGGATAGTGCCGCTGGCGCTGTCCGGCGAGAGGTCCGACGTTTATAAGCCCCAGCACCTCATAAAACATGCGGACAATATCCTGCCAATAGCACACGAACACCGCCGCGAGCGTCCCCAAATGCATCAGCACATCGAAGAGAAGATGCCCGTCGCCGGTCGAGGTAAGGTCAAAGAGGTTGTTGAGTATTGAAAGATGACCTGAGCTTGACACAGGTAAAAACTCCGTTATTCCCTGCACCAGCCCAAGAATTATTGCGTTCCACACGGACATTGCCCTATACCCCCATGGTAAACATAATTGTTAGTATACCATAATTTTATGTAAAGCACAAGAGCGCAAGAACGGCGCGTGCGGGGAAAATTTTCACCCTGCCGCGGAATAAAAAACGGACTTATGCAGAAAGCACAGAAAGCTTTTGCATAAGTCCGTTATAAGCACCGTAATCAGCCGATATTTGCACGCTCCATGCGGAGAAGCCCTTCGTGCATGAGCGTCATAAGCACCAGCAGCACGATGAGATATACCGGGAGCAGCGAGACTGTGGTATGCTCGGCAATAAACCCAAACAGCGGCGGCATCAGCGTGTTTCCGACATAAGCGCTCGCCATTTGTATGCCGATGATCGCCTGTGACTTATCCGCGCCGAAATGCGCGGGCGTGGAATGAATTATGCATGGGTATATCGGCGCGCAGCCAAGCCCGATCATGACAAAGCCCGCGAGGGAGACCGCCGCGCCCAGCGGCAGCAGCATGATAACGACACCGCAGGCGATCAAAGCCTGCCCCATGCGGATCATCTGCGCATCGTTGAGCCTCATGGCAAGAAAGCCGTTGAGCGCGCGCCCGACGGTAATGCCGACAAAAAATGTGCCGGCAAAGGTTGCCGCCGTCTCCGCGGGAATGCCCTTATATAAGGTCAAATAGCTGCTCGCCCAGAGCCCTGTGGTCTGCTCCAGCGCGCAGTAGCAAAAGAAGCAGAGCAAAATGTTTTTCACGCCGCGCAGCTTCACAGCCTCCCGCAGCGAAAGCGCCTTGCTCTCGACAGCGCTGCCGGACGCATCCGTCACCTGCGGCCGTCCTTTCCACAGTGGCAGACTGAGCAGCAGAACTGCCGTCAGCACGATTTGAATGAACGCAATGGCGCGGTAGCCGTTGTTCCATGCTCCGCTGCGGGTGATGGCATAGCCCATGATATACGGACCGACGGTCGCGCCGATGCCCCACATGCAGTGCAGCCAGCTCATATGCTTGCTCTCATAATGCAGCGCAACATAGTTGTTGAGCGATGCATCCACGCTGCCCGCGCCCAGCCCGTAGGGTATCGCCCAGAGACAAAGCTGCCAAAACGCATGACTGACGGAGAAGCCGAACAGCGCGGCGGCTGTCATGGCGACGCTGAACGCCGTCACCTTTCCCGTTCCCATGCGGCGGGTCAGGCGGTCGCTCATCAGGCTGGACACGATCGTCCCGGACGAAATGATCATAAAAATAATGCCGGAATAGGAGACGGGGACACCGAGCTGCTGATACATTGTCGGCCACGCAGAGCCGAGCAGAGAATCCGGCAGCCCAAGGCTGATAAAAGAAATATATATCACTGCCAGAAGCAGATGAACCATCTTGCATTCCTCCTTTTTTCACAGTGTAATTATATCATGGGAAAAAGAGGTGTGCAATTGGCATATATCCACGAATTTAATTGGGCAGTAATAGCTTT
The DNA here is from genome assembly GCA_963629655.1 of Butyricicoccaceae bacterium. GTDB lineage: Bacteria > Bacillota > Clostridia > Oscillospirales > Oscillospiraceae > Limivicinus. Next base: position 4,122 of record CAVGKI010000056.1, read on the forward strand.
ACCGACCCGAGCGGCAGGGAGCTTGTCGAGCACGGCAGGCAGCGGCGAGGCTGCCGTCACTCCCCTATTTGCCCATGCAGATAGCCCAGCGCGTCGGAGAGCGTTCCGAGCGTGTCGATGAGCCCCAGGCGCACCGCCTCCTCGCCGTAGATGACGCTGCCGATGTCGTTTGCAAGCTCGTCCGTGTTCGTCATAAGGCGCAGATATTCCTCGCGGCTGACGCGGGAATGCCCCGTGACAAAGCCGACGATGCGCTCCTGTATGCGGGCAAAATAATTATACGTCTGCGGCACGCCTATCACCACGCCGTTGAGCCGCACGGGGTGAATTGTCATGGCGGCGGAAGCCGCAACCATGCTGCGCTTTGCCGCGACGGCGAGCGGCACGCCTATTGAATGCCCGCCGCCGAGCACGAGCGACACCGTGGGCTTTCGCATTCCGGCGATAAGCTCGGCAATGGCAAGCCCCGCCTCCACATCGCCGCCCATGGTGTTGAGCAGTATAAGCAGCCCCTTTATCTCCGGCGACTCCTCCACCGCCGCGATGAGCGGCAGCACGTGTTCGTATTTCGTGGTTTTCGCATCCTCCGGCAAAAGCTGATGCCCCTCTATCTGCCCGACGATCGTGAGACACTGTATCATTCCCGCCTTTGCGGCGGAATAGCTCTTTATTTCATCTGCTTCCAAAAAATCACCTCGTGAGTTTATTATACCCACGAGGTGATTTTATATTGCATTGCTCACTTGTCGCCGTATGCCGCGAGGCACGCCTTGTACGTCATGTAGCAGTCGAGCTTTGCCACAACCTCGAACGGCGCGTGCATGCTCAGCACCGGCACACCGGCATCGATGGTGTCGATATTGCGGTTTGCCATGAACTTTGCGATGGTGCCGCCGCCGCCCTGGTCTACCTTGCCCAGCTCCGCCAGCTGCCAGATAACGTTGTTTTCGGCAAAGAGGCGGCGCAGATACGCCACGATCTCGGCGGAGGCATCGCTCGTGCCGGATTTGCCGCGCGCGCCGGTGAACTTGCAGATGCCGACACCGTAGTTTATTTTCGCGTCGCTGCGCTTCTCGGACACGTCGGGGTAGAGCGGGTCGAAGGCGTTGGTGACATCGGCGGAGATGCAGAAGCTCTTTTCATAGCAGCGACGCAGCTCCACACCCTGCGCGGCGCACAGATCCGCCATAAAGCAGTCGAACGCAGCGCTCTGCATGCCCGTCACGCCGTCCGAGCCTGTCTCCTCCTTGTCGGCGAGGATGCACACGCAGCTGCGCTCCGGCGCGTCAACGTCGAATATCGCCTTGAGCTCGGCAAAGGCGCAGACCCTGTCGTCATGACCGTAGCCGCCGATGAGCGAGCGGTCAAGCCCTATCTCGCACACGTCGAACGCGGGCACGGCGGCAAGCTCGGCGGAGAGAAAGTCCTCCTCCGTGATGCCGTACATATCGTTGAGAATGCTCATCACCGCGAGCTTCACCCTGTCCTTGCCGTCGTCGGCGTAGGGCGCGCTGCCGATGAGGATATTCAGCCCCTCGCCAGTGAAGCCCTCGGACATGGTTTTTTTCATCTGGTCGGCGGCGAGATGGGGCAAAAGGTCGGTTATGACAAACTTCGGTTCGCCCGGCTCGCGCCCTATGACGACATTGACGACCTCCCCGCTCTTGAGCACGACCGCGCCGTGCAGCTCCAGCGGGATAGTGACCCACTGGTATTTCTTTATGCCGCCGTAGTAGTGCGTCTTGAAATAGCACATCTCGTCCGACTCGTACATCGTCACCTGCTTGAGGTCGAGGCGCGGTGAATCGACATGTGCCCCGGCAATGACCGCGCCCTCGGAGAGCGGCTTTCTGCCGACGACGGCAAGCATGAGCGCCTTGCCGCGGTTGTTCTTATAAAGCTTCATTCCCGGCTTTAGCTCCATCTCCGGCACAAACCTGACAAAGCCGTGCTCCTCGGCGAGGGCGACGGCATTTCTGACCGCCTCGCGCTCCATGCGGGAATTGTCGAGAAAGTCCATATACTCCCGGCAATACTCCTCCGCCTTTATGCGCTCATCCGTGCCGATGAGGTCATAACCGTTCTTCTGCTCAAAAAAGAGCGTTTCTCTCAGCTCACTCATTTTTTCAAAACCTCCGTAAACAGTTTCCGGCAGGCGGCGGAAAACTCCTCCCGCGTGCCGTTATTTTGCAAAATATAGTCACAGTGCTCGCGGAAATATTCATCCGGGCGCTGGGCATTGACGCGCATTTTGGCATATTCAGGACTTATCCCGTCGCGCTTTTGTATGCGCGCGAGGCGTATGTCCCTGTCGGCGACGATGCCGACGGTCGCAAAGCAGCGCTCGCCCGCTCCGCTTGAAATAAGCTCAATCGCGTCCAGCGCGGCGAGCGTTCCGCCCGCCATCGCCCACGCCCTCAATCTGCGGCTTATCTCAAGGTCGATATATTTATGCGTGATACGGTTGAGCGCGCGCAGCGCCTCCCCGTCGGCAAACACCACCGCGCCCAGTGCCTTTGTGTCCACCGCGCCGCCTGTGACCGCGCTGGGGAAGCGTTCGCCTATCTCGGCGATCATCTCCGCGCTGCCGCGCAGCAGCTCATGGTATAGCGCGTCGCAGTCGATTACAAGCGCACCGAAGCCGCGCAGCACGTTCAGCGCGGTGGTCTTGCCGCTGCCCGTGCCGCCGGTTATGCCGATAACGCGCATATCCTCGACAAGCGCGTCCGCAATTTTCTCCTCGTCCAGCGCGCCCGCGCGCAGTATTCTATACGGCGCAGCGCTCATGTCGATGAGCGTGGATTCGCGCCCTATGCCGCACTCGCCCCCGTCGATAACGGCGGGTATCTTCCCGGCAAAGTATTCCATAACCTTTTCTGCGGTTTTGGGGCTCTCCGCGCCGGAGGGGTTTGCGGAGGGCGCGGCAAACGGCACGCCCGCCAGACGCAGCGCCTCCAGCGTGAGCGGATGGTCGGGGCAGCGCAGCCCCACGGTCGCCCCGCCAGCTCGCACAAGCTCCGGCACGGTGTCCTTCGCTTTCAGCACGATGGTCAGCGGTCCCGGCCAGAACCTGTCCGCAAGGCGCTTTGCCTGCTTCGGCACATCGGTGCAGTATTTCTCCATCGCGTCCCTGTCCGGCACCATCAGCGACAGCGGCTTGACCGCCGGTCGCCCCTTGACCTCGTATATCTCGCGCACGGCGCGCGCATCCAGCCCGTTGCCGGCAAGCCCGTACACCGTCTCCGTCGGCACGGCGACGAGCCCGCCGCCGCGTATTATCTCCGCCGCCGCCGAAATGTCCGTTGTTATGAGCCTCGTGTCCATGTCACGCCTCCGTCTGCTGCCGCAGCTTCTCCGCCCTGTCTGCGGTCACGAGCGCGTCGACGAGCGCGTCAAGGTCGCCGTTGATGATGGCGGAGAGGTTGAAGTTCTTGTTGTCCCCGGTGAGGCGGTGGTCGGTCACGCGGTTCTGGGGGAAGTTATAGGTACGCACACGGTCGCTCCTGTCGCCCGTGCCGATTTGGCTCTTGCGCTCGGCGGCGACGGCGGCGTTCCGCCGCGCAAGCTCCGCCTCGTACAGCTTTGAGCGCATGATCTGCATGGCTCTGTCCTTGTTTTTATACTGGCTGCGCTCGTCCTGACACTCCACCACCGTGCCGGTGGGCAGATGGGTGATGCGTATGGCGCTCTCTGTCTTATTGACGTGCTGCCCGCCCGCGCCGGAGGAGCGGTACGTGTCTATCTTCAGGTCGTTCATGTCCAGCTTGAAGTCCACCTCGCCGATTTCCGGCAGCACGGCAACCGTCGCGGCGGAGGTGTGGATGCGCCCGCCCGATTCCGTCACCGGGACGCGCTGCACGCGGTGTCCCCCCGCCTCGAACTTGAGGCGCGAGTATGCCCCCTGCCCCTCGATGACAAAGCTTATCTCCTTTATGCCGCCCAGCTCCGTCTCGTTGACGTTCGCCACGTCGAGCCGCCAGCCGCGCCGCTCGGCATACATCGCATACATGCGAAACAGGTCGGCGGCAAAGAGCATGCCCTCCTCCCCGCCGACACCGCCGCGTATCTCCATGATGACGTTCTTGTCGTCGTTGGTGTCCTTCGGTAGCAGCAGCAGCTTTATCTCCTGCTCCAGCCGCTCCCGCTCCGCGCGTGCCGCGCGGTATTCCTCCTGCGCCAGCTCCTTGAGCTCCGGCTCGTCCATGAGCTGCTGCGCGCCTGCCATGTCCGCCTCCGCCTTTTTATAGGCGGCGTATGCGTTCACGACGGGTGCAAGCTCACGCGCCTCGCGCTCGCACCTGGCGTAAAGCGCGGGGTCGGAATACGTCTCCGGTCGCTCCATGCGCGCGGTCATCTCGTCATATTGTCTTTTCAAAGCATCAAGCTTTTCAAACATAGCCTTCTCCGTTGTCCGTTTTGTTCACAGGTATTCTAGCACAATAGGAGCAAGATGTAAACACAGAAAGGCACGCGGCTTTCGCCGCGTGCCCGTCGTCTTTTTCTTTTCAGCCTTTCGGAATGAGAAGCGTCTGCCCTATGCGGAGTATATAGGGGCTGGAAATGTTGTTGAGTCTCGCCAAAGTGGTCGCCGTTGTGCGGAAACGGGAGGCTATGCTGCCCAAGGTGTCACCGTAGACCACATTGTAGGTGAAGTACCCGTCATAGCTTGCGCCGCCTGCTGCCGCGCCGAGCTCCTCATCTGTGATGCGCTTATCGTTATCGCTCATTTTTATCGTCTCCTTTCCGGCTGTGCCATTTTGCCGAGCCTTGCGTTTATCAGTAGTAGTAATAAGGGATGATCAGGGTCTGACCGACGCGGATAACATTGGGGTTGGAAATGTTATTGATGTAGGCAAGGAACCACATATCGCAGTGGAAACGGTACGCAATGCCGGAGAGCGTGTCGCCGGAAACAACCGTGTAGGTGAAGCACGGTCCGTCATAGTAACCGCCGCTGGTTTCCTTCAGCTCGGCATCGCCGATTTCATTTGCTTTTCTCACGAGTTCATCCATTTTAATTTCCTCCTATAAAATTATTTGCTTTTATTTATCCTCAAACGGGGTCAGGCTGACCCCCTTATCGGGCTTTAATCGGGGCTCCTTAACCCCTGCGGCGACCATCCACAGCTCGTCGTCGCTCAGCTTCTCCGCACTTTTCCGCACCGTCTCCGTTATTGCAGCCAGTGCGTCGTTCCATCCGGGCATCTCCGCCGTGTCTGCGCACAGGCGGAGCATGCTCTCCAGCCTTGCTATGTCCACCTCTGAGCTTACCTCCTTTGCCGTGTCGTTCCTTTCACCATGAAGTACGCACGTCCAGTGTGTTTGTTACACGGCGGCGGAAAATTTTTTTCGGGACTGCCGTCAATATGCGTCCTCCTCCGAGAAGTCAAAGCCCTCAAGGATCTTCGCCATTTTGTCGAGCGCGCGGCTCTGTATAACGCGGACATTGCCGCTGCTGATATCGAGCGCCCGCGCCGTCTCGTCCGGGGTCAGCCCTTTGAGATAGCGCATGACTATGACGCTGCGGCTGCGCTCGTCAAGCTTGGAGAGCGCCTGCGCCACGGCTTGGCGGCACGCCATCACGTTTATCGCCTTTGCCATGTCGTCGCGTCCCGGTGTGAGGTCGGGCTCCATCGCGTCAAGACTCACAACGTCCTTGCGCGCACGGTAATAGCTGACAAGCTTGCGCTTTGCGATTATGTACAGCCATGCCTGCTCGTTGCAGCGCTCCGGGTCAAACTCCTCCCGGTGGTGGTGGCAGCTTAAAAACACCTCCTGCAATATGTCCTCCGCGTCCTCGCGCGTGTGGGTATGCGCGACGAGATATTTCAGCAGCGCATCGGAATACCGCGTCATAAGATGCTCGACCCATTTTTCGTCCATAATGATAAATCCTCCATGCGGCGAGCCGCCGCATAAATGTTCCCTGTGAAGCCCTCGCGATTTACATAACGCCTTAATTTAATTATAATACGACATTTTGCCCTTTACTACAAGAGGTGCAAAAAATTTTGGCAATATTGTATAATTATATGACGAATATTCTGTGTGTTTTGTTTCATTAAAAAAGTATTGTTGAAAAAAACGTGCGCTTCGTGTATGATATTGACTATAGGGTATTATACCATATTATACATAAGAGGTTGTGAGCGAGATATGAAAATTGCCGTAAAAAAGCTGCGTGAGGGGGCGGCGCTGCCCACGCGCGGTTCTGCCTCCGCCGCAGGATATGACCTGCGCGCGTGCATTGAGGAGAGCATCGTCATTGCTCCGGGCGCGACCGTCATGGTCGGCACGGGGCTGTCCATCGCCGTGCCGGAGGGTTATTTCGGCGCGGTGTTCGCGCGCAGCGGGCTTGCTGCGAAGCAGGGCGTGCGTCCGGCGAACTGCGTGGGCGTGTGCGACAGCGACTATCGCGGGGAGTACACCGTTGCGCTGCACAACGACAGCGCCGCGCCCTGCACCATAAACCACGGCGACCGTATTGCCCAGCTTGTGGTCATCCCCTACCTTGCGCTTGAATTTGACGAGGTGGCGGAGCTCGACGCGACGGAGCGCGGCGCGGGCGGCTTCGGCTCAACGGGGCGGTGATGGCGATGAAGCGTGCCTGCTCTGCGCTAACGCTGTGCGCGGTTCTGTGGCTCGCCGGATGCGGCACATCGGCGCTGCGCCTGACATACTCCGGCAGTGGCGAGGAAGCCCTCCCGCAGACCGCAGCAGCGGACAGCGCCCAGACAGACTACGCCGCGCTCAATCAGCGCGGTTACGACTATCAGTACGGCATCGGCACGGCGGCGGACATTGACAAGGCGATTGAATGCTACACCGAGGCGGCGGAGCACGGCATACCCGAGGCAATGACCAACCTCGGGCGCTGCTATGAGCGCGGCGAGGGCGTGGCGCAAAATTACGCCCGCGCGCTGGAGCTGTACACAAAGGCAGCGGAACTGGGCGAGGCGATGGCGATAAACAACATCGGCTGGCTGTACGAAAACGGCTGCGGCGTGGAGCAGAGCTATGAGACTGCGTATGAATACTACACCCGCGCCGCCGCTGCCGGATGCGAGCTGGCAAAAGAGAATATGGCATATCTGGAGGAGAACGGTCTGGCAGGGTAATATTGAAGCTTTTTATCGAATAACATTGCCAGACGGGCGGTAAATATTTTATCGAAACCGAAAAATATATCTTGACATTTGCTGCTTGTTCTGATATTATACTTTTGCTCACGGGGTATAGCTCAGTTTAGAGAGCTGTTAAAGCTGTAAACACCCCGCACTACATTGAATAAGAAATTACTCAGCGCACCCCTTATATGGGGGTATAGCTCAGCTGGG
>CAVGKI010000057.1:0-11283 GCA_963629655.1 Butyricicoccaceae bacterium
GGGTCAGCTCATGCCCGCCCTGTCGGCGGATATACGGGAGCAGGCAGTCGTTCAGCATCGCACTGCCAAGCCCGCGCCCCTTCATCGACGCATCCACGGCAAGCTTTTCAAGATACCATGCCGACGGATATTCCCGCGCGCAGTCAGAGTGCGCCCGCTCCGAAACGTCAAAGAAATCCAGTATTCTCGCAAGCCCCACCGGGAACATGAGCGCGAGCGCGCCGGCGCGGATATAATCCCACACGCCGATGCGCTTTTTATCCGGGGCTTGCAAAAGCGCAGTGGAGACGATGCGCCCGTTCTCAACGCCGACAAAGCACTTGTGGCGGCGCATATTCGCCCGAATGTGGACGCGGTGCAGCTTCTCCATGTACGCGAAATATGCCTTCCTGCTCTTGAAGGCGCTCAAAAAAACGAAGTCAAAAAACGGGTAATTCCCGAAGGATTCCGTGGACAGCCGCGCGAGCGCGCCTATCTCCCCTTCTGTCGCTTCTCTGTAGATAACCATACTATACCCTCCTTTTTATGTGACACCTGTTTACTAATGTCCATGTGTGCAGTATAATCTCATGGGCACGGCTTGCCAATATGCAGCTTGGCGCAAGGTGTGCTTTACCGAACAGGCACAGCAAATGTGTTCATGAAAGGGTGGGGTTTATGGAGGACAGGCGGGTTCAGCGGTCGAGGGACGCGATAAGGGCGAGCTTTCTGGCGCTGCTGGGGCAAAAAACGCTGAACAAAATAACCGTGGCGGAGATCTGCCGCATGGCAAACGTCGGACGCGGGACATTCTATCTGCACTATATTGATGTGTACGATCTGTATGAAAAGATAGAGAGTGAGCTGTGCGCCGGGCTGCTTGAGCTGTTCGAGGCGGCGTTTCCCACAACGGACAGTGAGAACAGCAAAAGGCTGTCCGAAGGCTTGACGGAATATATCGAGCGGCACAGTGAGCTTTTCATGCTCCTGCTCCGCGCGGACAACAGCCGCTCTTTGCAGCGGCTCAAGGCGATATTTAATGAAAAGGTGCTGGCGGAGAGCAGAGCCCTGAATGCGGAAGGCAATCTGCAATTTGACACGGTGGAGGCGATTTTCGTCGTGTCCGGCATGGTGGGCGTGCTGGAGCAATGGCTGAGCGACGGGATGAAGCTGCCGCGCGATGAGGTGGCGGCAATGCTCAACCGCATACTCTGCAAGATAAACGTATAAAAGCGCCGCGCTCGGGTGAGCGCGGCGCTGCCGTCTATACTATTATTGTGTATCCTGATACCCCTCGGCAACCTTTTCGATAGCGGTGCCAATGATGTCAATGGCGGTTTTCAGTTCGCTCTGGTCGCCCGCGACGCTCTCGATAGAGCCGAACTGCGTGAGTATCTTGCTGAGGCTGACATCCTGAAGCTTCTCGCCCGCGTCATCGAGCGCATCAATGTCAAGATTATTGATGAAGTGTATCGCGTCCTGAAGCTTGCCGGGGTCAAGCTCCTTTAGCTGTGAAGAATAATGCTGCACGGTGGCGGACACATCCTCCAGCGTGCGCACCGCCATCCTCACGCGCGGCAGGGAGATGAGCACAACGACGAGCAGCGCGACGCACGCGATGCACCAGCACTTCACCGTTCTCGCGCGGCGCTCCGCCTCGCGGCGCTCCATCACCTCTATGCGCTTTTGCAGCGTCTCTATCATCTCCCGCTCGCTCTTCGGCGCTTCGGCGGAGGCGGCGGGGGCGGCTTTCTTTTCAAGTGTTTCCATCTTCATTTCTCCTATCACTTCTCTCACTTGCTTGCGGGGTATTGCATATACGCGCCGCCCGTCTCAATGTCCTTCCATGTGAACACGCCGTTTTTATAGCTTATGCAGCTGTGCGGCGATGCCTCCTTCGGAATGGAGACCGAGCCGGGGTTGAGATATGTCACGCCGTCCGCCTCGCGGCACTCCGGCACATGGGTGTGCCCGCAGAGGACAATGCTTCCTGGCGCTGCCGCCGGGGGCGGATTGCGCACAGACCAGATGTGCCCGTGCGAGGCATAGGCAAAGCGCCCGTCAAGGTCGAGCACGGCGCTGTCGGACAGCATGGGGAAATTGAGCATATTCTGGTCAACCTCCGCGTCGCAGTTTCCGCGCACAGCCGTTATGCGCCCTGCAAAGGTGTTCAAAAGGCGCGCAGTCTCGCGCGTGTCATAGCCGCGCGGCAGGTCGTTGCGCGGACCGTGATACAAAATATCGCCAAGCAGAAGAAGTCTGTCCGCGCCCTCGCGCTCAAAGCACCCCAGCAGCATACGGCAGTAATGCGCCGAGCCGTGTATATCCGCCGCGATCATCCATTTCATTTTCCGCGCCTCCCCTGTTTTGTGATACTCATGTGAAAACATATTATAATAAAAAAATCACGACCCGTCAATGACCGTGAGGCATACTTTGAGATATTTAACAGATAGTTAATTATAGGGGCTTATCCGTGTTTCGACATTGCAGAGCAAATTTTATTGTGCTATATTTATTATAGAAAAGTACAGGGGGCAGGCAAAATGAACGTACTGAACGGCATTCAGCCGGAGAACGTATTCCGATTCTTTGAGGAAATATCCGCAATACCGCGCGGCAGCCGCAGCACAAGGGCGATAAGCGACTATCTCGTCGCGTTCGCGGAGGCGCGCGGGCTGGAGCATTACCGGGACGTGCTCAACAACGTTATTATAATCGCGCCCGCCGCGCGCGGCTATGAGAGCGCCGAGCCGGCGATATTGCAGGGGCACACGGACATGGTGTGCGAAAAAGCGCCGGACTGCGCCAAGGACATGGCGTGCGAGGGGCTTGACCTCGCCGTCGAGGGCGACTGCGTTTTTGCGCGCGGCACGACGCTCGGCGCAGACGACGGGATAGCCGTGGCGATGATGCTGGCGGTGCTGGACGATAATGCACTCCCCCGCCCGCGCGTGGAAGCGGTGTTCACCGTGGACGAGGAAATAGGCATGGGCGGCGCGATGGGCATCGACCTCAGCCCCTTAAAGGGGCGGCGGCTGATAAATCTTGACTCCGAGGCAGAGGGGATCTTCACCGTCGGCTGCGCGGGCGGCGCGTGCGTATGCTGCACCGTGCCTGTCAGGCGCGAGGCGTTCGCGGGTACGGCGCTGGACATTGCGGTAACGGGGCTGCTCGGCGGGCATTCCGGCGCGGAGATCGACAAGGGGCGCGCCAACCCCAACATGCTGATGGGGCGGCTGCTGTACGCGCTGTGCAAGGCGGCGGATATGCGCCTTATAAGCGTGCGCGGAGGGCTGAAGGACAATGCGATCCCTACTGCGTCATATGCAAGCGTAAGCGTGCGTGACGCGGAGGCGGCGCGCGCCGTGTGTGCCGCGATGGAGGCGGCGTTCAAAAACGAATACCGCGTGACGGACGCGGGGATAAGCGTGACCGTCACGCCCGGCGCGGAGAGCGCGCCGATGGACAAGGCGGCGACGGAGCGCGCTGCGGCGCTGCTGTGCTGCGCGCCGAATGGCATACAGGCGATGAGCGCCGACATTTCGGGGCTGGTGCAGACCTCGCTCAACCTCGGCATACTCACGACGGACAGCGCCGGTGTGCACGCGTCGTTCTGCGTCCGCAGCAGCATCGACAGCCAAAAGCGTATGCTCATCGACCGCCTGACGGCGCTGACGGAGAGCCTCGGCGGGTCGGTGACGGTCGAGGGGGACTATCCCGGCTGGGAATACGCGCCCGTCTCTCCCCTGCGCGAGCTGATGCGCGAGATTTTTATCGAGCAGTACGGGCGCGAGCCGGTCATTGCGGCAATGCACGCGGGGCTGGAGTGCGGGCTGCTGGCGAGCAAGCTGCCGGGGCTGGACTGCGTGTCCATCGGACCTGACATCGACGAGATACACACTTTCCGCGAGAAGCTGCACATCGCCTCGACGCAGCGCACATGGGCGCTGCTGATTGAAACGCTGAAGCGGCTGGGGTGAGGGGAAATTCAAAGCTTTCTATTAGATAACTGCCGCAAAAACACCCCCGGAGGTTTTCCTCCGGGGGTGTGCCCCGCAAATGCCGTGCCGACCCAATTATAACCTGCACGAAGGGGCAGGTGGGTCGCCTAAGTTCTGTTTCATTGCTTCCAACGTCCGGCACACGCCGGGAGGCCTGCAATCCGCAGATTCAAGTCGGCATCCCTTATTAGAGATGTGGGTTTAATGGGTCGTGAAGCCCTTAAAAGGGCAGCACGAACACAGCAGGAACCTAATTTATTATATAGTGTGAGCGCTGCGCTCCTGCTCCTTTGCGGGCATAATAAGCTATATGCCGCAGGAGCGGAACTTATTCCTCGTCCTCGTCGTCAAAGAGGAGAACCATGAAATGCTCGTACACATCGTTGAGCTCGTCCTCATCGTCGATAGACTCATACAGCTCCTCGCCGCTCTCGTCAAGCTGAGCGCGCAGGATGATCATGCCATAATCAGGGTCGTCCTCCGCCATGTCTGCCGGAAGAAACGCCGTATAGGTCTTGCCGTTATAGTCCATAGTGTCGAGCAGCTCAAGCTCAAACTCCTGACCGTCGTCGTCCACCATCGTGACAAAATCGCTGCCAAATTCCTCGCTCATGCTTTACCTCCGGCTTGTATTGCAATACCATTTGCATCGCAACACTATTTTACCCTATTGCCGCAAATAAATCAATAGCAAATTTATTATGACCCCAGATCCTCCAGTAATTCCAGCAGCTCCTGCCGGTCGGCGACAGGGATGCCGCGCTCGATCATGGCTCTGTCCGCCGAGCGCAGCGAAGCCACCTCTATCGCCGTCACCGACTCCGGCGCACGTGAGCGCGCGGCAGTGTACACCGCGACAAAGCCGTCGCAGCTCTTGAGGAAAAACTGCGCCGCCTCCTCGCGCGCGGAATAGCGCGCGTATATCTCCGTGGGGAGAGCATCGCGCACGGCGGGGTGCAGGCTTTTCACCGCGCCCAGCCCCGTATACACCGCCGCCGTCCCCAGCAGCACCAGCAGCGCCGCCCTCATTCTCAGCTTCATGGTTCACGCCCCTCGGTCGAAAAATACAGGTATAATTATTTCTCAAATTTGGGAAAATATACGTGCCTATACTGTATCATTCGACTCCGCGCGAAAAATTCACATTTTCATCTACCGTTCGTTGACAAGGTGTGATATAATATCGGTTCAGTATAATACCCATTATGCGCGGTATGATAAACCAATCCCTCTAAAGGAGGTGTCCGCCGGACAATGAACAACAACGACCCCAGAAAAAGCAGCACCGGCCGCCTGAGCGGCGCGGACGCTGATATGCGCCCCGGCGACGGCAGCGCCAACAAGAGCAATACCCCCGGCGATGCCGGGCACGAGGATAAGCCGCGCCGCAAGCCGCGCTTCGCGCTGCGCGCCGCAGATGTCACGATGGAGCTTGTCAGCTCCGTGCTGGGCAGTGTTTTCAAGGTGTTCGGCACGTTATTGCTCATCTTCGCAATAACGGGAATGCTGTTCGCGTGCGTGTTTGCCTACTATGTCAAGACCTGCCTGACACCGAATCTCGATTTGTCGCTTGAGGACTACAAGCTCAACCAGTCGAGCACTATATATTATCAGGACGCGGCGGGCGAATGGCGCGAGCTGAGCACACTTTCGGGCAAGCAGAAGCGCATATGGGTCGATTACAGCGACATTCCGTGGTACATGGAGAAGGCGGTCGTCGCGATAGAGGACAAGCGCTTTTACGACCACAAGGGCGTGGACTGGTACCGCACCTCCGGCGCGTTCGTGAAGATGTTCGCCACCATGCAGAACAGCTACGGCGGCTCCACCATCACCCAGCAGCTCATCAAAAACCTCACCGGTCAGGACGAGATAACGGTGCAGCGCAAGCTGACGGAGATATTCGGCGCGCTGGAGCTTGAAAAGCGCTACGACAAGCAGGAGATAATTGAATGGTATCTCAACGCCGTATACTTCGGCGAGGGCTGCTACGGCGTGCAGACCGCCGCGCAGACCTACTTCGGCAAGGACGTGAAAGACCTGTCGCTCGGCGAATGCGCCTCCATTGTGGGCATAACGAACATGCCCACGTACTATGACCCGTTTTACAACGAGCAGAACAACAAGACGCGTCAGGAGACCATCCTGCGCGAGATGTACGAGCAGGGCTACATCGACTATCAGACGTATAAGGACGCCGTTGCCGAGCAGCTTGTGTTCATCCACAGCGCCGAGGAGGAGACAACCCAGCGCATATACAGCTACTATGAAGAGGTCGTCATTTCCGATGTTATAAACGACCTGATGGAGCGCAAGGGCATAAGCCGCGAGACCGCGCAGACCCTCGTCTACAACGGCGGGTATAAAATATACTGCTGCTTGGATGTTAGTGTGCAGACCGCGATAGACACGGTTTACACCGACCTGAGCGCCATTCCGAGCGTCGGCGGCAGTCAGCAGCTGCAAAGCGCGATCGTCGTGATGAACCCGTATGACGGGCGCATCCTCGGGCTTTCCGGCGGCGTGGGCGTGAAGGACAGGAACTTCCCGCTCAACCGCGCCACGGGGACGTACCGCTCCCCCGGCTCGTCAATAAAGCCGCTCGCGTCCTACGGACCTGCAGTGGACACGGGGCTGATAACCCCGACGACACTCGTCAACGACCAGGCAGGGCTGCATCTGAGCGGCACGGACTGGTATCCCGCGAACGACAGCAACGTATATTACGGCGTGGTGACGATATATCAGGCGCTGCAATACTCGCTGAACACCGTCGCGGCGCAGATCGTGGACAAGCTCGGTCCGCAGACCTCATATAATTATCTGACGACGAAGCTCGGCTTCACGAGTCTTGTCCCCGCCGATGCCAACTATGCCCCCATGGCGCTCGGTCAGCTCACGAACGGCGTAACCGTGCGCGAGATGGCACAGGCATACTGCGCATTCGTCAACGACGGCATATTCACCTACGGGCGCACCTACTCGCTCGTGACGGACTTTGACGGCAACACCGTCATCGACAACTCCCCCAGCACCATCTCCGCGTTCAAGCCCAACACCGCCTACACCATGACCTACATGATGCAGAACGCCGTTGAAAACGGCACGGGCAAGGAGGCGCGGCTGTACAGCGTCCCTGTGGCGGGCAAGACCGGCACGTCCGGCGACTATAAGGATCGCTGGTTCTGTGGCGTGACGCCGTATTATGTCGCGGCGGTATGGACGGGCTTTGACACGCCCGCGACCATCAACGTCTCCGGCAACCCGGCGGCGCAGCTGTGGAAAAAGGTCATGCAGCCGCTGCACGACGGGCTTGAATACAAGGCGTTCACCTATCCGTACATTGGGGAGAACACCGGCATATTCGGCATTCAGGACACCGTGTATCCCAGCAACGATTTCAGCAGCGACAGCACCACCGGCTGGGGCACGGGCACGACCGGCGACAGCACATCCATCATTCCGTGGGACAGCGGCAGCACGACCACGGACGACCCGTGGGGCAACAGCTCCGGCTGGGGCGGGCTGGATTGGGGCAACGCGGGAGGAACGCAGATCCTCGGCTGACGGCTGTATATTGTCCATGATTTTCTTGTTGACAAATTCAATTCATTGCGTTACAATTTAGTTACAATACTGGAGGTTCTACTATGGCAAAGACATTGGAGTACAAGGGTCATCCTCTCCAAAGGAAAGACAACATCATCTATTACGGCAGCTTCGCGGATAAGTATATTGTCATGATACAGATACTTGACACGAAGAAGGTCAACGACCTTGACGTTGCAACCAAGGTCTCCGTCCAGCTTCAGCTCACCGACGCTTCCATCAAGTCGAGAGACAGGATCGTCAAGAAGAGCGAGAAGGACAGCTTGTATCTGGCGATAGATGTTGCCGCCGTGTGGCTTGAGCGCGCACTTTCCTCCAGATAAGGACAGCGCAGGATAAACACTTGCGCACGTCCTAAAAAAGACAAAGGATCTGTATAGTATGCGCAAAAAATTCTTGAGGACGTTTGCCGCGTCGCTGGTGATAGCGTCGCTTCTGACCGTTCCGGCGTATGCGGAGACGGCGGTGATCACCGGCAACCGCGTCAACGTCCGTTCGGGACCGGGCACCGGCTATTATGTCATCGCCACGCTCGATCGCAGCACCCCCGTCACGGTCACTGACCGCTCCAACGGCTCATGGTACGCCGTTTCCGTCGGCGGGCAGAGCGGCTTTGTCGCCGCGTCGTATCTCAGTCTTGATGAGAGCAGCGCCGCGACAGCGCCGGTCTTTACCCCCGCACCCTCAAGCTCCGGCAGCTCGGAGGGGTACATAAACGCCATGTATGTGCGTTTCCGCTCCGGTCCGGGCTCGGAATACTCCGTGCTGGGCGAGTATAACCGCGGCAAGGCGGTCACGCCCATCGGCTCCGGCGACGGGTGGACGGCGTGCATAATCGACGGGCAGCTTGGCTATGTATATACGCAGTATGTCACGCTCGGCACTTCATCCGCCGATACCTCGGTGAGCTTCCCCGACTTCACGCCGGACGCGGCCGCCGCGACAACGCTGCCGCAGCCGAATGAGGCGGCGCAGACCACCTCAACGCCGACCCCGGCACCCACGGCAACGGCAACACCCACCCCCACTGCCGCGCCAATCCCCTCTCCCGAGCAGACGGCGGCAGCCGTGCCGACACCCACGCCCACACCCACGGCAACACCCGTGCCCACCGAATCCGCGACCGCGCAGACCTCATCGGGCAGCGGCGCAAGCGGGTACATAAACGGCACATACGTGCGCTTCCGCTCCGGTCCTGGCACGAACCACAGCATTCTCGGCACGTACCACACCGGCAAGGCGCTCACTGTCACTGCCGACGCGGGCAACGGCTGGTATCAGTGCGTTATTGACGGCGTTACCGGGTATGTCTATTCTACCTATGTTCTCATTGTCGATAACGCAAGCTCCGGCGGGCTGACCGTCGGAGGTCAGGAGGACACCGTGCAGAATCCGCAGAGCTCCGGCACTGCTGAGGCGCAGTCCACCCCCGCGCCGTCCGAAACACCCGCGCAGACCTCTGCGCAGTATACCGCCGGTTATATCACCGGCAATAATGTGCGCTTCCGCTCCGCGCCGTCCATGACCGCCTCCATCCTCGGCGAGTTCTTCTACGGCAACCCCGTCAGCATCATCACATCTCATGACGGCTGGGCGCAGGTCGTGGCGGAGAACGGGCAAAGCGGCTACGTCTCGTCCATGTACGTCAAGGAGGGCAGCTATTCCGTCGGCGGCGACACCGCCGCCTCCTCCGACAGTGACAGCGGCAGTGCGTCCTCTTCCTCGTCCGCATCGAACGGCTCTGTCACAGGGCAGCAGATCGCGAGCTACGCCTGCCAGTTCGTCGGCTCGCGCTACGTCTGGGGCGGCACAACGCCCGACGGGTTCGACTGCTCTGGGCTTGTGTACTACGTGTACAAGCAGTTCGGCTACACGCTCAACCGTGTCGCCGCCGATCAGGCATCGAACGGGCGGCATATCGAGCCGTCAGAGCTTCAGCCGGGTGATATACTCTGCTTCTATTCCGGCAGCAGCTATATCGGGCACGCCGGCATTTACATCGGCAACGGACAGTTTGTCCACGCCTCGAACTCCACCACCGGCGTTATCATCTCCGACCTCGCCGGGTACTATGTCTCGCGCGGCTATGAGGCGCGGCGCATAATCGGATAAAATAAAACATAACGAGCACGCCCGGGCATCGAGTGATGTCCGGGCGTGTTGTTGTCATGCAAGCTTCGCAACGGTGAGGGTGCTGTTCTGATAGGTGTCGGTGCTGCCGGTGCTGTTGAGCACGGTGAGCGTGCTGCTCGCCGTGGGCACGACGATCGCCGTGAGCGCGACGCGGTCGCCCCCAGCGGCGGTCAGGGTCTTTGCCGCTTCGGCATAGGTCAGCGCCGTGCCGTCAAGTGCAAGCGCCGCGCCGACCGTTCCCTCCTCCGTCACGGCGGCATCGGTCACGAATGTCACGAGATACTGCCCCGCCGCGAGCGTCACGCCCGTCGTCCCCGACGCGGCGATGCTGCCTGCGGAGTTTATGACGTTCGTGCCGAGCGTGAGGGGCGAGCCGGTCGCGACGCTTTGCTGCGCGGCATTATAGAGCATCGCGTTCTCGCTCGTCGCCGCCGTACCGGCAGGTCCCTGCGCCCCTGTCGCCCCTGTCGCCCCTGTCGCGCCGGTCGCGCCCTGCGGTCCCGCCGGTCCCTGCGGACCTTGGAGTCCCTGTATGCCCTGCGGTCCCTGAGGACCAGCAGGTCCTTGCAGTCCCATCGGTCCTGCCGGTCCGACGTTGCTGCCGCAGCCGCAGCACCCGCAGCTTCCGCTGCAGTTGCTGGTGTATATCTTCGTCGAATAGCTGTCGTTTTCCGCCATTGTCGTCCTCCGAAGATGGATTTTTTAAGGCGGGCAGGCTCACGCCCGCCCGCCTTACAGCAGTATATGACGAAAAAGCAAAATGTGTGCCTTACCTTTTCAGCAGAAACGGCTCGCCCATGCCGTAGGGGCTGCCGTGCGCGTCCGAGAGCACATGGGCGCGCATCGCCGCCGCGTCGCGCACCGCCATACCGGCGAGCCGGTCAATGCCGAGGTCGAGCAGCGCCGGACACAGCGGAACGGACGGTCCCGTCAATATCGTGTACGCGCCGCGCGAAAGCTCTATAAGGCGCGGGAGCGTCTTGTTGACAAGGGCACTGCCTGTGATGAACACATAGTCGCACTGCGGCAGAATATACTCGCACGCGGCATCGGGATAATCGCCGGGACGGGGGCAGCGCTCGATAACGTACACCTTGCGTGCCGCGCCGTGTATCTCAGGCGTGAGTCCCATGTGCCCTATCACACCCACCGTCGCGCCGTCAAAGCGCAGCCCCGCCGTGCAATAGTTCTCATACGGCTCGGCACAGTCCAGCGCGCGTATGCGCTCCGGCGTATTGTAATAGGCGTTTGCGGCGGCAAGCCCCATGCCCGCCTCACGCAGGTTCCAGCTCTTCATTGCCGCTGCCGCGTCGGCAAGTGTCAAGCCCTCAAGCCCGCCGGGGTGCTGCGCTGCCACGGTGTCCGTGCCGTCCGCCATAGCGATGCCGATGTGCTCCCCGCTCTCCGCCATCGCCCAGCGCACGCGCGATACGGCGCGCGTGACGCGCGCGCTTCGCGCAGTCTCATCAAGCCCCGCGAGCAGAGCATCGTATATCGCGAAAAAATCTTTCATTCCCAAGTCCTCCGGCGCATATCACCGCCACGCACAGTATAGCAC
>CAVGKI010000058.1:0-11012 GCA_963629655.1 Butyricicoccaceae bacterium
GTCAAAAAAGGAATATTGAGCGTCTGTCCCGACATGGAGGTGCACATGTTTCAGCGGCATATCGTCGGCAAGAACGACATAACAGTCCATCTCCCCGCAGAGCAGATCGCGCGCGACCGTGTGCAGCGTGCCGATACGTGAGCGGTCGGTGCTGGCAACGATCACGCCGTCCTTATCCATGATGTTGAGATCTCGGTTTATTGTGGTTTTTATCTCGTCGACGATCTGCTGTGCAATTTCCGGCAGCAAAAACATAGTGGGCTCCACTCCTCTTGTACGTAAAACAATAAATATATATAAATTTTGTGTTCTGCACATAGCGCTTTGTGCTATAATAAAGCACGCAAAGAAAAAACACAAGGGATAACAGCAAATTATATTTTGGAGAGTTAACGTGAAAACGGTTGTTGCTATTGATTCATTTAAGGAGAGCGTATCCTCTGCGCAGGCGGCGGAGGCGGTCAAAAAAGGAATATTGAGCGTCTGTCCCGACATGGAGGTGCACATGTTTCAGCTTGCGGACGGCGGCGAGGGCACGGTCGAGGCGATAACGCGCGGCTGCGGCGGCGAGCTTGTGCGTTGCGAGGTCACCTCCTGCTCCAGCGGCAGGGTGTGCGCAAGCTACGGCGTTATCCGCGAGCTTGGCACGGCGGTGATAGAGGTCGCGAGCGCCGCCGGTCTGGCGCTTGTCCCCGTCGGGGAGCGCAACCCGCTCAACACCACCTCCTACGGCGTGGGGGAGCTTATACTCGACGCTATGGACAGGGGCTACAGCAAATTCATCATCGGGCTCGGCGGCAGCGGCACGAACGACGGCGGCATGGGAATGCTGCGGGCGCTCGGTTTCCGCTTTCTCGACGCAGACGGGGAGGAGATCGGAATATACGGGCGCGATGTGGAGCGCATCGCTGCCATCGACGTTGAGGGCAAAGATCTCCGACTCGGCACGTGCAGCTTCCTGCTCGCCTCGGACGTGAACAACCCGCTCTGCGGCGCGAACGGCGCTTCGGCAATATTCGGTCCGCAAAAGGGCGCAGACAGTGCGACGGTCGCGCGGCTGGACAGGGCGCTGGCGGACTATGCCGCACTGACCTCGCGCGTCCTCGGCAGAGACATGGCGTGCGCACCCGGCGCGGGCGCTGCCGGAGGGCTGGGCTTTGCGTTCATGGCGTATCTCAATGCCGAGGCACGCCCCGGCGTTGACACGGTGATAGAAATGACGCGCATGGAGGATGCCGTCAGGACTGCCGACCTTGTAATAACCGGCGAGGGGCGGCTTGACGGGCAGACCGCTATGGGCAAAGCGCCCATGGGCATTGCCCGCATGGCAAAGCGCCACGGCAAGCCCGTCATAGCCATCGCAGGCTGCGTGGCTGACGGCGCGGAGGCGTGCAACGGCATAGGCATAGATGCCTACTTCCCCGTGCTGCAGGCACCCATGCCGCTTGCCGACGCGCTCGACCCCGACAGGACGGCGGAGAACATCACGCGCACGGTGCGGCAGATATTCAGACTGCTCTATACATTTATACTATTATCTGATAGAAAACTTTGATTCTTTCCGGCAAAAATTGTGCCATGCTGCGTTGGTGCCCTTGACCATATATGTCCAGTATGCCCTGCGGACACCGACTTGCCTGACACAATTTTTCCTCGGAAATTTATCAAAGCTTCTTATCAGACAATAGTATTACATCACGCTGATCCTTATAAATATATAAAATTTCATCAAAAAACGGAGGTATTATGACCATGAAAACTGTTTTATGTATGCTGCCTGTTGAGCAGCGGCACAAGGAGACGCTGGAGCGCGCCGCAGGGGCGGGATGCCGCTTCGTATACGTCGGCGAGCACGGCGCAACGGCGGAGAACGTTGCCGCAGCGGACATCATCCTCGGCGCACCTGAGCCGGAGCTGATAAATGCCTCGCCGAGGCTGGAGCTTTTGCAGCTTAACATTGCCGGCGCGGACAGATATGTCAAGCCCGGAGTGCTCGCGCCGGGCACAAGGCTGACGAACGCCACGGGCGCATACAGCAAGGCAGTGGCGGAGCACGGCGCGGCGCTGCTGTTTATGCTGCAAAAAAAGCTGCACCTCTACCGCGACGCACAGGGGCGGCATGAGTGGACGGACTTCGGCAAGGTCACGTCGATAACGGACGCGACGGTGCTGGTAATGGGTCTGGGCGACATAGGGCGGCACTTTGCCGAAGCAGTCCACACGCTGGGTGCGTATGTTATCGGCGTGAAGCGCCGCGCTGGCGCAAAGCCCGACTGTGTGGATGAGCTTTATACCATGGACAGGCTCGACGAGCTTCTGCCGCGCGCGGACGTGATATTCTCCGTGCTGCCCGGCACGCCCGCCACCACGCACATCTACACCGCCGAGCGCTTCGACCTCATGAAGCCGAGCGCCATATTCATCAACTGCGGGCGCGGCGCGGCGGTGGAGAACAGCGTGCTGTATGATGCCGTGAAAAACGGCAAGATCGCCTCCGCCGCCATCGACGTGAGCGAGGTGGAGCCGCTTCCGGCGGACAGCCCGCTCTGGGCGCTCGATAACCTTGTGATAACGCCGCATGTGTCCGGGTATTATCATCTGCCGTACACCTTTGAGCGCATTGTGGAGATCGCAGCGGAAAACCTCGGGCGCTTCATGCGCGGCGAGGAGCTCATCAACGTTGTCGATTTCACGACCGGGTATAAGAAATAATACCTGATAGATAATAGTATCACTCCGATTTTTGTTGAATCTGCCAAGCCTTGAGCTGTTGACATTGACCGCCGATGGCGCTATAATCCGTTCTCTCCTAAGGCAGCACCGCACAATACGTCTGCGGCATCTGACGGACAATTTGCGCTCTGATATAGTCACTTTTCATGGAAAGCTCTGAAAAAGTGCCGTCATCAGAACACAAATTCTTTCGCCGGATGTTCTTGCCGCATTATGCGGTGCTGCCCTAACGAAAACGTCTTTTTGGAGGGCAGTGTTTATGACGGAAAATGCAGATGCCGGGCTCGGTCTGAAAGCCATATTTCGCCCCGTGAAGCTCACGCAGGGCTCATGCTGGAAAACGATACTGTTTTTCTCCGTTCCGATAATAATCTCATACCTTTTGCAGCAGGTATACACCATCAGCGATGCCGCGATAGTTGGGCAGACGCTGTCTGCGGACGAGGTGGCGGGCGTGACGGACACAACACCGCTGGTGTACGTGTTTTTGCAGTTCGCATTCGGGGCGAGCGCGGGCTTCTGCGCCGTGACGGCATGCCGCGTCGGGACGCACGACCATGCGGGTGTGCGCCGGTCGCTTGCAACGCAGTTTGTGCTGTCGGGCATACTGACGGTGCTGCTGACGGCACTGGCGCTGCTGCTGCTCGACCCAATGCTCGCATGGATAAACGTTACGCCCGCAAACGGCACGGTGTACACCGCAGCGCGCGCCTACTGCGAGATAATTTTCGCCGGAATAGGCGCACAGCTTTTTTATAACTTTATATGCTCGTTCCTGCGCAGTCTGGGTGATTCCGTCACGCCGCTGGCTTTTTTGCTGTTCTCGACCGTGCTGAATGTTGCGCTCGATTTGCTGTTCATCCTCGCGTTCGGCTGGGGAGTTGCCGGGGCTGCCGCCGCCACTGTCATCGCACAGCTCATCAGCACCGTGGCATGCTTTCTGTATGCTTTCTCCAAGTACCCTGAGCTGCGTCTGGGGCGTGATGACTGGCGCATCACATGGCACGACGTGCGCCGCCACATCATACAGGGCATTCCTCTGGGACTGCAGTTTTCCGTGCTGTCAATCGGCATCATCGTGATGCAGGGCGTTGTGGTGCAGTTCGACATCATCGACGGGGCAATGGTCTCCAACGCCGCACAGAACGGCTTCGGTGCGGCAAACAAGCTCAACAATCTTCTCATGACTCCGTTCAACGGACTGGGCGCGGCAATGACAAGCTTTGCCGCGCAAAACCTTGGCGCGGGTGACCATGAGCGGATAAAGCGCGGCACGCTGCAGGCGCTGATAATTGCCGGAATCATGCTGGTGGTCATCGTGTGCTGCGGGCTGCTGCTGACAATTGACGGTGCATATCTGCACATTTTCCTGAGCGCAGATAAGATAAGCGCAGACACGGTGCGCTACGGCAACCTGTTCCTCTATGTCGATCTCGCAATGTACCCATTCCTTGCGTTTATTTTCATTGTGCGCAACTGTGTGCAGGGTATCGGCATGCCGCAGTTCATCCTCGGCGCGGGCACGGCAGAGCTTGCCGCGCGGGTGGCGGTGTGTCTGCTGCTGCCGCCGATATTCGCCGGCAGCACAGTGAGCGCTGCCGCTCCGACCGCGGCATACATCTCCATGTGCGCTGCCGACCCCATCGCTTGGATGTCCGCAGATGCGGTGCTGCTCGTACCGTTCGTGCGGAACATTCTCAAAAAGAACTATGACTACTTCAACCGTCACCGCGCGGAGTGATAGTATAGAACGCGGGTGCTGACGTACCAAAGTTTCTTAATAACAGCATAACAAGTATAAACGGCAGGCAAGCCACCAAACTTGCCTGCCGTTTATTTTCCCTCTTTTATCTGCGTGCAAACCGTGGTATAATTATACTATCATTTGATAGAAAACTTTAATTCTTTCCGGTAAAAATTGCGTCATGCGGCGTTGATGCCCTTGACCATATATTACCATTATGCTCTGCGGACATCGCCTTGCCTGACACAATTTTTACTCGGAAATCTATTAAAGCTTCTTATCAAATAATAGTATTAGATGGACGCTGGATGAATTTATAAGGTACAGTGAGAGAAAGGAGCGCGATATGGGCAACACTTCCTTCACCGTGCGCGACGGTGACAGCTTCCGCCGCGGCACGGGCTACGCCTGCTATAAAAAGCTCGGCGCGCATATCCGCCGCGAGGGCGGGAAAACGGGCGTACGCTTCTGCCTGTGGGCACCGCACGCGCGGAGCGTGGCTGTGATAAGCTCCGCCACCGGCTGGGACGAGGACGCAGGACGCATGAGCATGACCGATGCCGGAATGTGGGAGCTGTTTATCCCCGGCATACGCGCGGGGGATACTTACCGCTATGTCATTGTCGGCGCGGACGGGATAAAGCGCTA
The DNA here is from genome assembly GCA_963629655.1 of Butyricicoccaceae bacterium. Taxonomy (GTDB): domain Bacteria; phylum Bacillota; class Clostridia; order Oscillospirales; family Oscillospiraceae; genus Limivicinus. Next base: position 5,126 of record CAVGKI010000058.1, read on the forward strand.
TAAGTCCGACCCCTTTGCCTTTCGGTCGGAGCTGCGCCCGGCGAGCGGCTCTGTCGTGTGCCCGCTGACGGGCTATAAATGGCGCGACGGCGACGCGCGCGCCGCGTTTTCGCGCGAGAGCGTCCTTGAAAAGCCTATGGCGATATACGAGGTGCACCTCGGCTCGTGGAAAAAGGACTATTCTCTCAATGCCGACGGCTTTCTCAACTACCGCCGCCTTGCCGACGAGCTGGCGGAATATCTCAACTACATGGGCTACACGCATGTGGAGCTTATCGGCATATGCGAGCACCCGTTTGACGGGTCATGGGGCTATCAGGTGACGGGATATTTCTGCCCCACCGCGCGCTACGGCGCGCCCGACGACTTCCGCTATTTTGTGGACACGATGCACCTCCACGGCATCGGCGTTATCCTTGACTGGGTGCCGGCGCATTTTCCGAAGGACAGCTTCGGTCTGGAGCATTTTGACGGGACGGCGCTGTATGAATCCGCCGACCCGCTGCTTGCGGAATACCCCGAATGGGGGACGATGGCGTTCGACCACGGCAAGGGTGAGGTCAGAAGCTTTCTCATATCCTGCGCGCTCTATTGGGTCAGGGAGTTTCACATCGATGCGCTGCGCGTGGACGCGGTTGCCGCAATGCTGTATACCAGCTTCGGACGCGGGCAGTGGCGGCCGAACAAATTCGGCGGCTCGGAGAATCTTGAGAGCACGGAGTTTCTGCGCCGGCTCAACACCGTTGTGACGAAGAAAACGGGCGCGTACCTCATCGCAGAGGATTCGTCCATTCTCCCCGGCGTGACGGCGGACGTTGAGGACGGCGGGCTGGGGTTCGAGTTCAAGTGGAACATGGGCTGGATGAACGACACGCTCAAATACATAGAAGAGGATCCCATATACCGCCACTGGCTGCACGGCAAGCTGACGCACACGGCGGACTATGCCTTCACGGAAAATTACGTGCTCGTGCTCAGCCATGACGAGGTGGTGCACCTAAAGCACCCCATGCTGCAAAAAGCCCCCGGCGGGATAGAGCAGCAGTTTGCCACGCTCAAAAGCCTTTACGCCTTTCAGTTCACCCATCCGGGAAAGAAGCTGCTTTTTATGGGGCAGGAGTTTGCCGAGGACAGGGAGTGGGACGAAAAGCGCGAGATAAACTGGGCGCTTGCGAGCGACTTTGGGCACAGGGATGTTATGCAGTGTGTGCGAAACCTCATCGGCGTATATAAAATGTACCCCTGCCTGTACTGTGACTCAAAGGATCCTGCGACGTTCGAGTGGGTCAACAGCACGGACTCCGACCGAAATATCATCAGCTTTATCCGCCGCAACCCGTGGAATTACGACGGGGCGGTGCTGGTGGTGTGCTCGTTCTCGCCGCTGCAATACAACGGCTACCGCTGCGGCGTGCCAAAGGCGGGGCTTTATAAGCGCGTTTTCAGCACGTATGACAGCCTGCCCGGCGCGGGCGGTCCCGGCGAGCGGGGCGATATTCCGCCCCTGACGGCGCAGCGCGGCGAGTGCGACGGGCGGGAATACAGCGTCAGCTATGACCTGCGCCCGTTTGAGTCTATTATTGTTGAGCTGCCGAGGACGGAGCAGGGATAATAATACTTTTATTCCAATACAGTTGCGTGACCTGCTTCTCTGTTTCCCGTGGCTCCGCGGCTTGATGCAAGATACACATTGCGGTCGCTCTTGCAATTCTGTTTATTCTATTGGAGGACGAAATGAAAAACGAAAAGCTTTCATCCTATGCTCTGACAGTCATTTTTTTAATCATTTTTCTTTTTATGCTCTATTGCAATCTCCACACCGGGCTGCTGACAGATGACTATGCATATTTTTTTGATTTCAGCGATGATTATTATTATATGATACCCACAAATCTTTTCCCATTGATGACTGCTGAACGGATAACAAGCGTTTGGCAAATCTTCACATCAATGAGCGCACACAGGTTTTGCATGAACGGAAGAGTTTTTGCGCATTTCGGTGTCCAGCTCTTTCTTCTCCTGCCGCATATAATATTCAAGATCGTAAACTCGTTGGTCTTCACAGCCGAGATCTTATGCATATACATATGCAGCGTCAGAAATCTCCCTCAGGGCAGCCGATTTTTTCGCGTGCTCATCCCGTGCTTTACTTTTTCTTGCATATGGATATTTCAGCCCTCTTTCGGTCAGGTCAACCTCTGGCTGGACGGCTCTTTGAACTACCTGTGGGCGGCGGTTGTGACGCTTGTCTACATACAAGGATACATTAACCTGTGCCGCACAGGTGATTTCTCCTCCTCTAACAGTCGCTTTATGACAGCACTATTTATCGTTTTCAGTTTTATTGCCGGAGCATACAGCGAGAGTTCCGGCGTTGCCTGCATAGTATGCTCTCTTGGCATAATGCTGTGCATACTTTTTATAAAAAAAGATCGTCTTCGCCCGTGTGCATATGCATCCTTTACCGCCACGCTTGCCGGCTTCCTCTTCCTTATCAAGGCTCCTGCAGAATTGGTGCAGAAAGTTTCTCCAAATCTGATGAATATTTCCACGCTGGCAGCTATGCTTCAGCGGGTATTAGATACCGCATCAAGCTTTTTGCCGCTCACTATTCTGTGTGTTGTGCTGCTTGTGCTGGCGTTCTTGTCCGATATAGACAAGAACACTCTCATTATTGCCTGCACGATATTCATTACCGCGCTTGCAGCATACGGCTGTCTGGTAATTGCCTCATATATCCCCCGCCGAAGCCTTTTTTTAACACCTGTTCTGCTCACCTTGGATTGCTCCATCCTATTGGCGGCGCTTCTCGGGGGGGCAATCGCAAGCTTGCATACTCTATTGTATTCGCGTTGCTTATGCTTGCCCCAAGCCGTATTTTGAGCGGAGTTATTGATATAGACTGCACATATGAGGACACATCTGCGCGCGACAAAATACTGGCAGAAAGTGCGGAAGCGGGGTTTAAAGATGCCTATCTTCCACCGTTGACTCATGGAGGTTATTCGGAATATTCTCCCGCAAACGGGCTGCTGTATCTGTCGTATGATGCCGATAGTTATCCGAATTGCTACATTGCAAAATACTATGGGTTTGAACATGTATATCTTGACGAATCAGCGGTAGGATAGTGCATTTTGCTGCCGTATATCACAAGCAGTTTTGAAGAAACTTATAAAAATGTGACTGTGTTTGTGTTAATATAAAGCACGGTCGTGAGAACATGGAGGAACAGCATATGGACATTTCATTGAACGAATTTCGGCTCGCGGCGGAGCGCATTGCGCCGATAATCCACCGCACGGAGCTTGACCATTCCGCGACGTTTTCCGCCATGACCGGCGGGGAGATATTTCTCAAGTGTGAAAACCGGCAAAAGACCGGCGCGTTCAAGCTGCGCGGTGCGAGCAACAAGATAGCCTCCATGGTCGCGCGCGGTGAACGCTGCCCCGTTGTGGCATCGTCTGCGGGCAACCATGCGCAGGGCGTGGCATACGCGGCGAAGAAGTTCTCCATCCCCGCCACCATCGTCATGCCGGAAGCCGCGCCCATCGCCAAGGTTCAGGCAACGGAAGGCTACGGCGCGCGCGTCGTGCTCGCGGGGAGCTGCTATGACGACGCTTATGCCGAGGCTTGCCGAATCTGCCGCGACGAGGGCGCAAAGTTCCTGCACCCGTATAACGATGTCGAGGTCATGACGGGGCAGGGCACGCTTGCCTTGGAGATACTCGACCAGCTGCCGCAGACGGATGTTATCATCGTTCCGGCGGGCGGCGGCGGGCTTCTCGCGGGTGTTGCGGCGGCGGCAAAGCAGCTCAAGCCCACGGTGAAGGTGTACGGCGTGCAGGCGGAGGGTGCGGATGCGATCGCCCAAAGCTATAAGCAGGGGCGGCTCATCACCACAGACACCGCCTCCACCATTGCTGATGGCATTGCCGTGAAGGCACCCGGCGACATGACGGTCGAGCTTATCCGCCGCTGGGCGGACGGCATCGTTACCGTGTCCGATTTGGAGATCTCCGACGCGATACTGCAGCTTATGGAGCGCTCGAAGCAGATCGTCGAGCCGGCGGGCGCGACACCGCTGGCAGCGGTGCTGAACGGGAAGATAGACGCGGCGGGGAAGAACGTTGTGTGCGTGCTCTCCGGCGGCAATATCGACGTCAGCTTTGTCCAGTGCATCATTGAGCAGGGGCTTGTTGCGCGCCACAGGCGCATAAAATTCACCGTCACGCTGCTCGACCGCCCCGGCAGCCTCGCGCGGATGCTCGACGTTATCGCCGCCGCGCGCGCAAATATCCTCACCGTTGAGCACGACAAGCTCAGTCTCGGGCTCAACCCAAATGAGACGACCGTGCACGTTGCCTGCGAGGTCGCGGGACGCGAGCACGGCGAGCGCCTGCTGAGCGCGCTGCACGAGCAAGGATATAATACTATCATTTGAAGGATAGCCGGCGAGAGAATTTGAGTTCTGATGACGGTACTCTCGGTTGGCAAGAGCATACACGCCTGACAGCGTGCCTTTCCGGCGCTTTTTGCCCTTTTCGCCTTGATGGGTTACGACACATCTGCGCCTCAAAAGTCAAAAATCACTCGAAAATACATCGCTGTTAGGTGCAGAGCAGTTTTGCCGGAGCAGAAAAGCGGTCAGACGACGAAAAGACCGCAGGGAATACTTTATGTATTTCAAAAAAAGCTCATAAAATCAGAGCGCAAATTATCCGCTTAGGCGCTGACAGGCATTTATTCAGAGTTTCCCATGAAAAAGTGACCAGGGCTTGTTTGAAAAACGACAGAACGCCCAACTGCCGGACCTTTTTGCGCCGCTCTGCGTTAATTTTTCTTGCAATACACAAAGTATTCCCGCAAAAAATTGCCTTGATCGGCGCAAAAATTCCTTACCATTTGTGCATTCCGCTATTTTTCAAACAAGCCCTGGTTTATTATAAAAGAAATCAATAGAATGTTGCGACCGGCTGCTCCGGCGCTTCGCAGGGCTCGGCAGAGATGTATGTCAGCACGGGTCCCTTGCGGGAGTAGGCGCGGTTGAACTTAAAGTTGATGCGCGCGGTGAGAATGATCCACGTGTCGTCCTGCACGGTGTCCGCCTTGTCCCACTGGCACACCAGCCCCGCAAATTGGATATCCTCCACGCAGCAGGTCATGACGTGCCGCCCGACGATGAAGCTGTGCTCCGGCATTTTCTTGCGCACGAGCGCGCGGCATTTGAAGCGCACCGTCTTGCTCTCGTACTTTTTCGGCTCCTCGGACATATCGCGGTACCACTCGGCAAAGTCCGCGTCACCTATCTCAACAATGGGCGCGTCAAGGTCGAACGGCAGCGGATCAACAATGTCGTCATACTCCACCTTGCCGCCGGCGTACTCATACGCTATATCGGCGCGGCGGGACGCAGCGCGCACGATCTTGTGAAATTCCATTTTGTCCATATCCGGCTTGAAGCGGTTGAACACCACCAGCTCACAGCTTTTCAGTTTGTCGTAGACGAGCTGGCGCATATTGGCGTTGTAGCTGATGAACGTGGCTGCATCGGCGAACATGAACTCCTGATACACCATCCAGCCCTCCGGCATCGCGCCGTAGAGCGCATCCAGTAGCCACATCCCGTTGTACTCGATGACGACGCGCTCCGCCTCCGTCTCCGTCAGCCAGCCCGCCAGCCTTCCGGCGCTCAGCTCCTCCGCCGTCTCCACCTCGCGGATAAAGACGTTTTTGTCGGCAAACTGGTCGGGCGCGTATTCCTCCTCACCCTCCTCGCATACCAGCAGCAGCGTCCGCTCCCCGTTGCAAAAGCGCTTGTCCTCCAGCGTTTCCTGAATAAACTTTGTCTTGCCGCCCTCAAGGAAGCCGGTGAACAGATATACGG
>CAVGKI010000059.1:0-3272 GCA_963629655.1 Butyricicoccaceae bacterium
CAAAATTGCAGTGAAATTCGATTATATCTTCTATTGAAACGGTATCAAGGGCTTCATAGCGTGACAGCAGCGCTTTCATTCTTGACGGTACATCCTTAGGCTTTGCCGTTTCCTTGCCGCCGACCGTATTGGCGCGTTTTTTGTAGTCGCCAACGGCGAACCACGCAAGCGCAGAATTCTTTGTGCTCTGCTTCAAAATGCGGTGCAGATCCTTGACGATATTCTCGGTAAGCGGCTCTTCCGCATGGTCTATCACATAATCAATGGCACGAAAATGGTTGACCGTTTCAATGATGTCATCGACGGGGATCCCCTCTCCGACATCGACCGTGTTCGTCTCAAAAATCAGGCGGGTCTGCTCCTCGCTGAGCTTGCTGCCCTCGATGTGGTTGGAGTTGTATGTCATACGGATTTGAAGCTCATGGTACAACCCGCCGGGCATTCGTATGCTCTTTTCATCACGCAGCGTTTGCAGCAGTGCATTGTCCGAAATGCTTCTATACAGCTCCTCCGGCTTGCAGCCCAGAAATGCAGCGATTTTATCCAAAACACGGTCAGCAATCTTTTCGCCGTGACCGATTTTGGCAACAGTCCGTGACGAAATACCGATTTCTTTTGCAAGGGCAGTCTTTGTAATTCCCTTTTCGCTGAGCTTTCGGATAAGTCCATCATATGAGATCATCAATGTCCACCTCATTCCTTTACTTATTATAACCGATTTCGCGTAAAAAGTAAAGGCAGTTACTTGAGGAAGTAAAGGCAGCGGGAGAAGCCACAGATTTCTGTGATTTCTCCCGCTGATAATTATTGCTTTTCCAGCGCTTCTTTCAGCGTGCGCCAGCCGAGGACGGCGCACTTGACGCGCGCGGGCATATGGGATATATCGCGCAGTGCGGAGGCTTCTTCAAGCTCCGCGATCTCCTCCTCCGTCGCCTCGCCCTTTATCATGCGCATGAACTTGTCCGCCAGTGCCAGCGCCTCCGCGCGGCTGCGCCCTATGATCATGCCGAGCATGATGTCCGCCGATGCCTGCGAAATGGCGCAGCCGTCGCCGACGAACGCGCCGTCCGTCACGGTGTCCCCGTCGAGCTTGAGCTTGAGCCATATATCGTCGCCGCAGCTTGGGTTGACCCCGTTGAGGACGATGTCCGCGTCCGGCAGGTCGTGCTTGAACTCCGGGTGGACATTATGCTCGGTCAAGACCTCGTTATAAAAGCTTCTATTTTCCATAGCCCATGCGCCCCCTTACCGCCGCAAGACTCGATGCCAAGCGGTCAATATCATCCGTGGTGTTGTAAAACGCGAGACTGGCGCGCACGGTGGCATTGACGCCCAAATGCGTCAGCAGCGGCTGCGCGCAGTGGTGCCCGGCGCGGACGTTCACGCCGTCGGAGGCGAGGATCTCGCTTATATCGTGCGGGTGCACGCCGTCGAGCGTAAAGGTGAGTATGCCGTTATGCTCCCGCCAGTCGGCAGAGCCGAGAATGTGCACATGGTCAATATCGGAGAGCGCGTCGAACGCGTAATGCGTCAGCTCATGCTCGCGCTTCTGTATCGTGTCAAAGCCGAGTCGTTCAACATATTTCAGCGCCGCGTCCAGCCCCGCCGCACCGGCAGCGTTGACCGTGCCCGCCTCAAACTTGTGCGGAAGCTCTGCATAGGTCGCGCCCTCGCGCGTGACCGTCTCTATCATCTCGCCGCCGGTGAGAAACGGCGGCATTGCGTCGAGCAGGGCGCGCCTGCCGCAGAGCACGCCGATGCCCATAGAACCGTAGACCTTATGCCCGGAGAAAGCAAAAAAGTCCGCGTCCATATCGCGCACGTCCACGGGCATATGCGGGGTGCTCTGCGCGCCGTCCACCACCATCACCGCGCCCCTCGCGTGGGCAAGCGCGGCAATTTTCTTCACCGGGTACTCCCGTCCGAGCACGTTTGACAGCTGCGTCACGGCGACAAGCCTCGTCCGCTCCGTTATGAGCGCGTCCACCGCATCAAGGTCAATGCTGCCGTCCGGCGCGCACTCGATATACTTCAGCTTCGCGCCGCGCGCGCGGCAGACCATCTGCCACGGGAGTATGTCGCTGTGGTGCTCCATGACGGACACGAGCACCTCGTCCCCCTCGTGCACGTTCGTCAGACCGTAGCTGTAAGCGACGAGGTTGAGACTCTCGGTCGTGTTGCGGGTGAAGATTATCTCCTCGGTGCTTGCGGCGTTTATGAAGCGGCGGACAGTCTCGCGCGCATTCTCGTATGCGTCCGTCGCCACGATGCTCAGGGGGTATAGCCCGCGCAGAGGGTTTGCGTTATGCTTTAGATAAAACTCGCGCTCCGCCTCGATGACGCACGCGGGGCGCTGCGCCGTGGCGGCGCTGTCGAGATACGCCACATCCGTGGACGCGAGCAGCGGAAAATCATTTTTATAGTTATATTCCATGGCTCACAGCTCCTTATCCAGCATTGTCATTATGCGCTCCTCCACCGCCGCGTCGCCGACGGTGCTGGCAAGGCGCTCGACCGCCGCGCGGGCGAGTATGCTCTCCGCCTCGGCGCGGGATATGCCCCGGCTCTCAAAATAGAAGAGCGTTTCCGCGTCCAGCTCGCCTATCGTCGCGCCGTGGTTGCCGACTACATTCTCCTCCGCGCAGAGGATGAGCGGCACGGTCTTGTTCACGGCGTTCTCGCCGAGCATGAGCACGGTCTCCTTCTCGTTGCCGACAGCGTCGGACGCGCCGGTCTTGAAATCTATCGTGCCGCGAAAAATCTTCTCCGCCGCGTCCATGAGCGCGCCGTTGGCGGTTATCTCGCTCTCGCTGCATCTGCCGTAGTGATTGCAGACGAGGTTCATGTCCAGCCTCTGCGCACCGCGCGCAATATAGCCCACGTTCGCCTCAAAACGGCTCGCCTCGCCGCGAAGCTGCACAAGGCTGTCGGTATACACATCGCCCGTGCCGAGCAGTATCTGCACAAGCTCCACCGCCGCGCCGTCGGAGCAGTCTGCGGTCATCTCGCTGCGCGCCATGCCGCCCGCCTCGGCGCTCTGCACTAGAACAAGGCGGAGCTTCGCGTTTTTGCCGAGGGTCACATCCGTCCTCACGGCAAGCTTATGCGCCGCCTCGATGAACTCATACACCGTCAGCTCCCCGCCGTCCGCGACGGCGAGGGTCACGGTCTTTTCCGCGTACCCGTGCGCCCCGTGCGCTGAAATGTGCGCGGTCTTTTTCTCCCCCATGCCGACGCTCACGCACTCCGGCGCTAGCGTCTCGGCACTCGCC
>CAVGKI010000059.1:3282-10906 GCA_963629655.1 Butyricicoccaceae bacterium
CGACGCTTCATTCACGCCGAGGCGGTTCCACGTCCTCGTCGGCAGCTTGTTTATTATCAGCTTTTCCATTCTCTCGCCCTCCTGTCACCCTATGCTGCCCTTCATTTCAAGGCGGATAAGGTTGTTCATCTCCACGGCGTACTCCACCGGAAGCTCCTTGGACACATTGTCGGCAAAGCCGCTGACGATGGTGGCGCGCGCGTCCTCCTCGCTCATGCCCCGGCTCATAAGATAAAAAATGGCATCGTTGCTTATGCTGCCGATCTTCGCCTCATGCCCGACGGAGGCATCGCGCGTGCGGATGTCCATGGCGGGGACGGTGTCCGAGCGGGAGACAGAATCGAGCATGAGCGACTGGCACGAGACGGAGGACCTTGCCCCGGCGGCGTTCTTCTCCACAACAACGCTGCTGCGGAACGTGGATATGCCGCCGCTCTTGCTGATGGAGCGGGTGTTCATATAGGAGCGGGTGTTTTTCCCCGCGTGGATGACCTTTGCGCCCGTGTCGAGGTTCTGCCCCGCGCCGGCGAAGGTGACGCCCGTGAACTCCATGCGGGAATTGTCCCCGCGCAGTATGCTCATGGGGTACAGGCAGCCCACGTGTGACCCGAACGAGCCGGACACCCACTCGATAACGCCGTTATCCTCCACGAGCGCGCGCTTGGTGTTGAGGTTGTACATGTTCTTCGACCAGTTTTCGATGGTCGAGTAGCGCAGCTTCGCGTTTTTCTTCACGTACAGCTCCACGCAGCCCGCGTGCAGATTGGCGACGTTGTACTTCGGTGCGGAGCAGCCCTCGATAAAGTGCAGGCTCGCGCCCTCGTCGACGATGATGAGCGTATGCTCAAACTGCCCCGCGCCCTTGGCGTTGAGGCGGAAGTACGATTGCAGCGGGATGGATACCTGCACGCCCTTTGGCACGTACACAAACGACCCGCCCGACCACACCGCCCCGTGCAGCGCAGCAAATTTATGGTCGCGCGGGGTGACGAGCTTCATGAAATATTTTCTCACCATGTCGGCATACTCGCCCTTCATGGCGCTCTCCATATCGGTGTACACCACGCCCTGCGCGGCGACCTCGTCGCGCACATTGTGATACACCAGTTCCGAATCGTACTGCGCGCCGACACCGGCGAGGGACTTTCGCTCCGCCTCGGGTATGCCGAGGCGTTCAAACGTATCCTTTATATCCTGCGGAACGTTTTCCCAGTTGTTCTGCATTTTCGTGTTCGGGCGGACGTAGGTTGCGATGCGGTCAATATTCAGTCCCTCGATGGACGGTCCCCAATCAGGTATGGGTGTCTCGTTGTATATTTGCAGGGCTTGCAGCCTGAACTGCTGCATCCAGACGGGGTCGCCCTTTTCCTTGGACAGCCTGTCGACTATCTCCGCTGTCAGCCCCGCCTCCATGCGGTAGGCATCATGCTCAACGTCACGGATGTCATATATGCTGCGGTCGATATCCTCAACGCTGCTCTTCTCTTTCATGGTGTTCACCGTCCTTTTATTCGCCCTTAACGGCGGCAAAGCCGTGCTCGTTTATCTCCTCCACGAGCTGCACCCCGCCGTTTTTGACGATAACGCCGTTTTCCATGACGTGCGCCGCGTCCACGGTGAGCGCCTCAAGTATGCGGGTGCTGTGCGTGATTATCAGCAGCGAGCCGTGCACGCGCTCGCGATAGAGCCGCACCCCGTTGGAAACCGTGCGCACCGCGTCCACGTCCAGCCCGGAGTCCGTCTCGTCAAGTATTGCAAGCTTTGGCTCCAGCATCAAAAGCTGCAATATCTCCGCCTTTTTCTTCTCGCCGCCGGAGAAGCCGACGTTCAGGTCACGCCCGGCATAGCTCTCGTCCATGTCGAGCAGCTTCATCGTCTCGCCCAGCTTTTTCTTGAAGTCCCACAGACGCAGGCGCTTGCCGGTTTTCGTCTCAAGCGCGCTTCTTATAAACGCACTGAGCGTCACTCCGGGGATCTCGATCGGGTTCTGGAACGAGAGGAAAATCCCGCGCTTTGCGCGCTCGTTGACGGGCAGGGCGGTGATGTCCTCCCCGTCAAAGACGATGCTGCCGGAGGTGACGGTATAGAGCGGGTTGCCGGTGACGGCATAGCCGAGGGTGGACTTGCCCGTGCCGTTCGGACCCATGAGCACGTGTGTCTCGTTGTGCCCGACAGCAAGGTCAACGCCGTGCAGTATCTCCTTATCCTCCACACTCACGTGCAGATCGCTTATCTCAAGCAGTTTTTTATCTGTCATATATATCCTCTTTTCTGCGCCGCCTGTCTCCTTGCGGGCGTAATTCCTATCTTTCAGCTAGAGATTATAATTGCATTAACCTACTTTGTCAATAGGAATTATATTATCATTTGATAAATTCTCGCGAAAAAATTTCCGCGTGTATCGCGCCGCGCGGCGGGGATAATAATGCCGAGGTGATGAAAATGAGTCCCAAAGAATTGCTCTATATCGAAGATGCACTTGGACACACGCAGTTTCTCATGAACCAGTGCCGCACCGCCGCCGCGCAGCTTCGCGATCCCGCGCTGCGCCAGCAGGCGCAGCAGCTCGTGAACGGCAATCAAAAGCTTTTCACGCAGTTTTTCAACCTTGTCTGACGGAGGTATCGCGACGATGAATGACAGAGAGATAATGGAGAACATCCTGCTGACGACAAAGGGCGTGTGCGACCTGTATATGCACGGCTCTATCGAGTCGGCAACGCCGAACGTGCGTCAGGCGTTCAACACCGCGCTCAACGACTCGCTGACGATGCAAAACTGCGTCTATCAGCAGATGAGCGAGCACGGCTGGTACGCCACTGAGCAGGCAGAGCCGCAGCGCATCCAGCAGGTCAAGCAGAAATTCGGCTGCTCCTGCCAGCAGGGGTAAGCTGACTCTAACCGGCTCTGAACGCACAAAAAACCACCCGTTTGGGTGGTTTTTTGTGTTTATGGGTGATTATAAATTACTCGTTGATGCCGATAACAACGCCGGAGCCGACGGTACGGCCGCCCTCGCGGATAGCGAAGCGAAGACCGTTCTCGATAGCGATCGGAGTGATGAGCTCAACGTCCATATCAACGTTGTCGCCGGGCATGCACATCTCAACGCCTTCGGGCAGGGAGATAACGCCGGTAACGTCGGTGGTGCGGAAGTAGAACTGCGGACGGTAGTTGTTGAAGAACGGGGTGTGACGACCGCCCTCTTCCTTGGACAGGACGTAAACCTGACCCTTGAACTTGGTGTGGGGGTGGATGGACTTGGGTGCAGCCAGAACCTGACCGCGCTCAACAGCCTTCTTGTCGATGCCGCGCAGCAGGCAGCCGACGTTGTCGCCGGCTTCGGCGTACTCAAGGGTCTTGTGGAACATCTCGGTGCCGGTGACGGTCGTCTCGGTGCTCTCTTCCTTGAGACCGACGATCTCGACCTTGTCGCCGATCTTCACGCGACCGCGCTCAACACGACCGGTGACGACGGTGCCGCGGCCGGAGATGGTGAACACGTCCTCGATGGGCATGAGGAAGGGCATATCCGCCTTGCGGTCGGGGGTGGGGATCCAGCTATCAACTGCATCCATGAGCTCCTTGATGCACTGGTACTCGGGAGCGTTGGGATCGGTGGACTCGGAAACGAGAGCGTTCAGAGCGGAGCCGCGGATAATGGGGGTGTCATCGCCGGGGAAGCCGTAGAAGTCGAGCAGCTCGCGAACTTCCATCTCGACGAGCTCAAGCAGCTCCTCATCGTCGACCTGATCGCACTTGTTGAGGAAAACGAGGACGGAGGGAACGTTGACCTGACGGGCGAGCAGCAGGTGCTCACGGGTCTGAGCCATAGGACCGTCGGAGGCAGCGATAACAAGGATAGCGCCGTCCATCTGAGCAGCACCGGTGATCATGTTCTTGATATAGTCAGCGTGACCCGGGCAGTCAACGTGAGCATAGTGACGCTTCTCGGTCTCGTACTCAACGTGTGCGGTGTTGATGGTGATGCCGCGCTCGCGCTCTTCGGGAGCCTTATCAATGGAAGAGTAATCGGTGTACTCGGCCTTGCCCTGCATTGCCAGATACTTGGTGATAGCAGCGGTAAGAGTGGTCTTGCCGTGGTCGATATGACCGATGGTGCCGATGTTGACATGGGGCTTGCTTCTGTTGTACATCTGTTTTGCCATTAGAATAATCCTCCTAAATTAGTTTTACAAAAATTATAAATTGGTTTTACCAAAGCCGTTGTGTTTGTTCACAAGGGCTTCCTGCAAATTTTTGGGCAGCTCAACAAAGTGGCTGGGCTCCATGGAATATGTCGCTCTGCCCTGCGTCTTGCTGCGCAGATCCGTGGCGTAGCCGAACATCGTGGAGAGCGGAACATTGCACTCGATAACGGCAGCGCCGTTTCGTATCTCCGAACCGATGATCTGACCGCGACGGGCGTTGACATCGCCCATAACGTCGCCCATGTACTCATCGGGCGCGGTCACAACGACCTTCATTATAGGCTCAAGCAGCGTCGGTCCCGCCTTTGCGGCGGCTTCCTTGAAAGCCATGCTGCCGCAGATCTTGAACGCCATCTCGCTCGAGTCGACCTCATGGAACGACCCGTCGATAAGCGTCGCCTTGACATCCACGGTCTGGAATCCCGCGAGAACGCCGGAGAGCATAGCGCCCTGAATGCCCTGATCGACACAGGGAATATACTCCTTGGGTATCGCTCCGCCGGTGATCTTGTTGATGAACTCATAGCCCTTGCCGGACTCGTTGGGCTCAAGCGTGAGCTTGACGTGCGCGAACTGACCCTTGCCGCCGGTCTGGCGGACATAGCGCGTGTCGACCGTTGCCGACCTTGTGATAGTCTCTTTATAAGACACCTGCGGCTTGCCGACATTTGCCTCGACCTTGAACTCGCGCAGAAGTCTGTCCACTATGATCTCCAGATGGAGCTCACCCATGCCGGCAATGATGGTCTGACCCGTCTCCTCGTCCGTATAGGTCTTGAAGGTCGGATCCTCCTCCGCCAGCTTTTGCAGGGCGATTGCCATCTTCTCCTGACCCGCCTTCGTTTTCGGCTCTATCGCCACGCGGATAACGGGCTCGGGAAATTCCATGGATTCGAGGATGATCTGGTTTTTCTCATCACAGAGGGTGTCGCCGGTGGTGGTGTTTTTCAGACCGACCGCCGCGGCAATATCGCCGGAGTAAACGCAGTCGATATCCTCTCTGTGGTTGGCATGCATGCGCAGGATGCGCCCAAAGCGCTCGCGCACGCCCTTGGTGGAGTTCATGACCGTCTTGCCCGTCTCTATCGAGCCGGAGTACACGCGGAAGAAGCTGAGCCTCCCGACGTAGGGGTCGGACATGATCTTGAACGCCAGAGCGGAGAACGGGGCGGAATCGTCCGCCTCGCGTGTTTCCGCTTCGCCGGACTTGGGATTCGTGCCTTCTATCGCCGGAACGTCCAGCGGGGAGGGCATATAATCCACGATTGCATCCAGCAGCTTCTGCACGCCTTTGTTCTTGTAAGAAGTGCCGCAGGTCACGGGAACCATCTTCACCGCGACTGTGGCTTTCCTGATCGCCGCGCGGATCTTCTCCGCCGGGACATCCTCGCCGTTGAGATACATATCCATTATCTCATCGTCGAAGTCGGAGACTGCCTCCAGCAGCTTATCGCGATACTCTGCGGCAAGCTCCTTCATGCTCTCGGGGATCTCCTCCGTGACCATCTGCTTGCCAAGGTCATCGAGATAAACGTCGGCATTCATCTCTACCAGATCCACTATACCCTCGAAGCTGTCCTCGCTGCCGATGGGAAGCTGGATAGGGACGGCGTTGCACTTGAGCCTGTCATGTATCATCTCAAGCACATGGTAGAAGTCCGCGCCCATGATGTCCATCTTGTTGACGTAAATCATGCGGGGGACGTTGTAGTGGTCGGCTTGTCTCCAAACTGTCTCAGACTGGGGCTCGACACCGCCCTTGGCGCACAGCACAGTCACGCACCCGTCCAGCACTCTCAGCGAGCGCTCGACCTCGGCGGTAAAATCCACGTGACCCGGTGTGTCGATGATGTTGATGCGCGTACCGTTCCAGAAGCACGTTGTCGCGGCAGAGGTGATGGTTATGCCGCGCTCCTGCTCCTGCTCCATCCAGTCCATGGTGGCGGTACCCTCATGCGTCTCACCCAGCTTGTAGTTTACGCCGGTGTAGAAAAGAATACGCTCTGTCGTCGTTGTCTTTCCTGCATCAATGTGAGCCATGATGCCGATATTTCTGGTTTTTTCAAGTGAATACTGTCTGGGCATTGAATACTCCTGAATAGAATCTCTCTAAAATTCAGATTACCATCTGAAGTGCGCGAAAGCCTTGTTTGCTTCGGCGTTCTTGTGCATATCCTCGCGCTTCTTGACGGATGCGCCGAGGTTGTTGCATGCGTCCATGATCTCGCCTGCAAGGCGCTCCTTCATGGTCTTCTCACCGCGCTTGCGGGAGTAGTCCACGAGCCAGCGGAGAGCCAGAGTCTGGCGGCGTGCGGGACGAACTTCGATAGGAACCTGATAGGTTGCGCCGCCGACGCGGCGAGCCTTGACCTCGAGGGCGGGCATGATGTTGTTCATCGCTTCGGTGAACGCATCAAGCGGCTCTTTACCGGTCTTTTCCTTGATGATGTCAAAAGCGTCATAAACGACCTTCTGCGCAACACCTTTCTTGCCGTCGAGCATAACACCGTTGATGAGCTTGGTCACCAGCACGCTGTTATACAGAGGATCAGGCAAAATTTCTCTCTTGGGAACATTACCTCTTCTGGGCACGTTGCTTCCCTCCTTCATTAAAAAATGGAATCACAGGTACTCGAACGCATTTCAGCGTCCGTTGCGCCCCGAGGTTTATCCACATATTTTATAGATAAACGACAGGGCTTTTGAGCAGCCTTTCCGGGGTATCCCCTGCGCGCGGCTGCCCTGCCTAAGCTGTCGGAAAATTACTTCTTCTTAGCAGCCTTGGGTCTCTTTGCGCCGTACTTGGATCTGGCCTGCATACGACCGTTCACGCCCTGAGCATCGAGAGTACCGCGGATGATGTGATAACGGACACCGGGGAGGTCCTTCACACGACCGCCGCGGATCATAACGACGGAGTGCTCCTGCAGGTTATGACCGATGCCGGGGATGTAAGCGGTGACTTCGTAACCATTGGTCAGACGTACACGGGCGATCTTACGCAGAGCGGAGTTCGGCTTCTTAGGCGTAGAGGTACGAACGGCGGTGCAAACGCCTCTCTTCTGGGGGGAGCTGAGATCGGTCTCCTTATTCTTCAGGGTGTTCAGACCCTTCTGCATTGCAGGGGAAGTGGACTTGCTCGTGACCTTTTCTCTGCCCTTTCTGACAAGCTGGTTAAAGGTTGGCATTGTGTTCTCCTTTCTTTCGTTGTCGCGGACATCTGCCCTCGCGCAGCGCACAAATGCTTGATTTTCCAAGCTTTTCATGCGTTTTTGCAAAAGGGCGCAGTAATGCCCACGCAATTGATGATTTTAGCATATTTCACAATTACAGTCAAGGATTTTTGTGAAATATATTTTGTAGGTGTTACAATGATGTGTGACAAATAAGAAAAAAGGATAGCGAATAGGAGA
>CAVGKI010000060.1:0-10782 GCA_963629655.1 Butyricicoccaceae bacterium
GTCGTGGGTGACGTATATAAAGGTCGTGTCTATGCGTTCACGCAGCTTGATTATCTCGGCACGCATCTGGTTGCGCAGCTTTGCGTCGAGGTTGGAGAGCGGCTCGTCCATGAGGAAAACGGCGGGGTCACGCACGATGGCGCGCCCGATGGCGACACGCTGGCGCTGACCGCCGGAGAGCGCCTTGGGCTTACGGTCGAGATACTGGGTGATGTCGAGTATCTCCGCCGCCTCGCGCACCTTCTTGTCGATAACGTCCTTCTTCTCCTTGCGGAGCTTGAGGGAGAACGCCATGTTCTCATAAACGGTCATGTGGGGGTAGAGCGCGTAGTTTTGGAAAACCATCGCGATGTCGCGATCCTTCGGCGCAACGTCGTTCATGAGCTTGCCGTCGATATACAGCTCGCCCTCGGTGATCTCCTCAAGACCGGCGACCATGCGCAGCGTCGTGGACTTTCCGCAGCCGGACGGACCGACGAGAACGATGAACTCCTTATCCGCGATGTCAAGATTAAATTCCTGCACCGCGACGACACCCTGATCGGTGATCTGGAGATTGACCTTCTTTTCCTCGTTGTCGTCCTTCTTCTTTTTCTTCTTCCCCTCACCGCTGATGAACGGGTAGATCTTCTTGACGTTTTTCAGTTGAACAGTTGCCATACTTTCCGGCTCCGACCACGCGGCATCCGCCGGACGTGACCTCGCGGCTGTCAAAAAACACACCGCCTTGCGGCAGGTCTCCACACTGCCGTACCCCGAGCCACAGGGAACGCAATATTCCTCCTTGTTAATGCTGTGCATTACTTGGTAATGGAGAGCAATGCACGCAGTCAGATTTTCGGGTTATAATAACCCGCATATATTATACAGGCTCTGCGCGGGATTTGCAATTCATCTGTGAGCCAAAATTCATCGCGCGTTTTTGTGCATACTGCACGGAGAGGGGCGCATATATTTTTGCGATAACGCTTGCAGAGGAGGACGATATGAAGATTTTAAGGCTCGGCAGTATAGGTCCGTCGGTGCAGCTTTTGCAGCTTGCCCTCGTGCGCGCGGGGTATGCGCCGCTCGCCACCGACGGCATTTTCGGCGCGGAGACGCAGTACGCCCTGCGCCGCTTTCAGCAGAATAACGCCCTCGCGCCCGACGGCGTTGCCGGGGTGCTGACGCACAGAGCGCTGCTGCCGTGGTACACGGGCTATCTTGTCCACAGCGTGTCGGCGGGGGACACGCTCGCCGCCGTCGCCGCGCGCTATGGCACAACGGTCAGCGCCATACTGACGGCAAACCCGGACACGGACGCGCAGCGGCTCACCCCCGGCGCGGCGCTGATAGTGCCGCTGCCGTTTGACGTCGTGCCAACGGCGATAGACTGGTGCGCGGCGCTGGTGGGTTACTGCGTGCGCGGGCTGTCGGCGCGCTATCCGTTCATCGCGTCCGGCGAGATAGGCAAGAGCGTGATGCGCCGCCCGCTGTGGTGCATGACGCTGGGCAGGGGAGAAAACCGCGTGCTCTACTCCGCCGCGCACCACGCAAACGAGTGGATAACCGCGCCGCTGTTGCTGAAATTCACCGAGCAGCTCGCCCGCGCATATGCCGAGGGAGGGTTTATCTACTCTCAAAGCGCGGCGGAGCTTTTGGACTATGCAACGCTTTTCATCGTCCCCGCAGTTGACCCGGACGGCATCGACCTTGTCACGGGCGAGCTGACGGCGGGTGAGCACTACGACGCGGCAGCCGCCATCGCCGCGGCATATCCGCAGTACCCGTTTCCGTCGGGCTGGAAGGCGAACATACGCGGCGTTGACCTCAACCTCCAATACCCCTCCGGGTGGGAGCAGGCGCGGGCAAACAAGGCGGCGCTGGGCGTGACCTCGCCCGCGCCGGCGGATTTTGTGGGCGCGTCCCCGCTCTCCGCGCCGGAGAGCCGCGCGCTGTATGACTATACTCTGTCCGTTTCTCCCGCGCTGGTGCTGGCGTATCACACTCAGGGCGAGGTGATATACTGGCGCTACGACGGCTACGCGCCGGAGGGCGCGCAGGAGATAGGCGCGGCGTTCGCGCGGCTGTCGGGCTACGCGCTGGAGGACACGCCGTATGCCTCCGGCTTTGCCGGATATAAAGACTGGTTCATCGACGCGCTCGATCGTCCGGGCTTCACCGTGGAAGCCGGACGCGGCGAAAACCCGCTGCCGATAAGCGATTTTGACGCGATATACGAGCGCAATCTCGGCATCCTCACCCTCGGCGCACTGGTGACGTGATGGGGACGGACGTGAAAGGGGAGCGCGGTGTATTTTGCGCTCCCCTGTGGTGCTATTCTGTTATATCTGCGGAGTCGTCACGAATAACGCTCGGCAGGTCAAAATATCTCGCAATGCTTACGTTCTTTTCCGCGTCGTAGTACAGATGCTCACCGCCGCCAAAGTATATGCTGTAGGTTGATGTGCTGGAGAGCGACGGTATATGTATCTGCGCCGCGCCCGCCGCAAGCTGCTCCTTGACATACCCCATTCTTCGGTCGTTCTCGGCGCAGCGTCCTCTTATGTTCCATGCGCCCTGCACCCCGACCGTCAGCGTCGCAAGCGCGAGTATGCACATGAGCGGGGTTTTCGCCCGTCTCCATGTCTCCGGCAGATATTCTGCGACAGTCTCGCCGCCGGCAGCGACAGAAATAATATAGAACGTCATCGGTCCAAACCATATACGGCTGTATACGCCTATCCCGCCGGGCACAACCACCATAGAATACGTCGCGGCAAGAGCCGCAAGCATATATACCTCCGCCGCGCCCCAGCGGCGGATATTCCGCTTCAGCGCCGTTTCCCCGTCCGCCTTGTCCGTCGCCGCTCCGTATATGCCATAAGCCAGCACTATTCCTGCCGCTGCAAGCATAAGCGGGTAGAAATGGACAACAAGCGCCATGCTCGTCGTGACAAAATCGCGGCATATGCCGGCAGCGGATATTCCACCTGCAGAGCTCATGCGCGACAGCTCGCCCGGAGAGAGCACAAGCGCGGCAAAGCCGACAATAACGCCCGGCGCAAACATCCATGCGCGGTATTTTATACCCTGTACACGATAGACTATAAGAAACCCGACGACCGCCGCGACGATAGCCACCGCCGCATTCTCCATCGTGTTGCCCGCAATAATACCGAGGACGAGCATACCGACAAATTTCGCGCCGCCGACAAGCGCACCGTGCTTTTTCTCCGAATGCCACAGCACATACCTGTACGGCAGGAGAAAGACGAGCGAGAGCGTGAAGCCGAAAAGATAATTGCACGCGCCGGAGACCCACAGCAGATTTTCCCCGAACCACGGAGTCAGCAGGAAGACCGCGCAAAACACACACAGCAGCATATACGGGTGCTTTCGGGGCGTTTCCCCGACGGCATGATAACAGACGAGCACACCGAAAAGCAGAAAAACAAGCATATTCACTATATTGAAAACATTTTTCCCTGCGTACAGCAGAAGCTGCTCTGCCGAGTGGACGATAAAGCGTCCGTTTTTCGTGTTATAATGCTCGATCTGCGACGCTATCACATCGCTCACGCCGGAAAGCCGTTCGCCTGTCGCATAGGAGAAGCTGTATTCAAGGTCGTCCTTGAACGACAGCGGCGTATAGCGGTTCATCAGGTAAAAAACCGCAATCAGCAAGGCGAGTATTATAAACGCAAAAATTCGTTCTCTTTTTTTTGAAAAGTTCATTGTTCTTCTCCCGCCGGATCTCTTGATGCTGCATATCACCTTTTTCGCAGAAAAAGGTGCAGTGAGCGCTCACTGCTAAAATTTCTGTATTCTGTATATTAAATCTGTATATTAAATATAAGGAGTGATCTGCTGCTTTATATTCTCAAAAGTCCGCGTTGCCGGTTGTTCTGGGGTGAAGCTCCACGTCGCGGATGTTGCTCACGCCGGTGAGGTACATGACCATGCGCTCAAACCCGAGCCCGTAGCCCGCGTGGCGGCAGCTGCCGTAGCGGCGCAGGTCGAGATACCACCAGTAGTCCTCCTCCTTGAGCCCCAGCTCATGCATACGCGAGACAAGCACGTCATACCGCTCCTCGCGCTGCGACCCGCCGATTATCTCGCCCACACCGGGGACGAGGCAGTCCGCCGCCGCGACGGTCTTCCCGTCGTCGTTCATGCGCATATAAAACGCCTTGATGTCCTTGGGGTAATCGGTGACAAAAATGGGCTTCTTGAACACCTTTTCGGTGAGATAGCGCTCATGCTCGGTCTGCAGGTCAATGCCCCACTCGACGGGGTAGTCAAACTTCTCCCCGCTCTTTTTGAGTATATCCACCGCCTCGGTATACGTGATGCGCCCAAAGTCGTTGCTGACGACATTGTGCAGCCGCTCCAGCAGCCCCTTGTCAACAAAGGCGTTGAAAAATTCCATCTCCTGCGGGCAGCGCTCAAGTGTGCGGTTGATGATATACTTGACCATCGCCTCGGCGGTGTCCATATAATCGTTGAGGTCTGCAAACGCCATCTCCGGCTCGATCATCCAGAACTCCGCTGCGTGGCGCTGGGTATACGACACCTCGGCGCGGAACGTCGGTCCGAACGTGTACACATCGCCGAACGCCATTGCAAAATTCTCCGCGTTGAGCTGCCCGGAGACGGTGAGGGAGGTGGGCTTGCCGAAGAAGTCCTTGCTGTCGTCGACCGTGCCGTCCTCCTTGCGGGGGAGGTTGTTGAGGTCGAGCGTCGTCACGCGAAACATCTCGCCCGCGCCCTCGCAGTCCGAGCCGGTGATTATCGGCGTATTGACGTACACGAATCCACGGCTCTGGAAGAACTCATGCACCGCCTGCGCCGCAACGCTTCTCACGCGGAAAGTTGCGGAGAAGAGATTCGTGCGGGGACGCAGATGCTGTATAGTACGCAGAAACTCCACGCTGTGGCGCTTCTTTTGCAGGGGATAGTCCGGCGTGGACGCGCCCTCGACGGCGATTTCGTCCGCCTTGAGCTCGAAGGGCTGCTTTGCCTCCGGCGTGAGGACGAGAGTGCCGTGGACGATGAGCGCCGCACCGACGTTCTGCCGCGCGATCTCCTCATAATTTTCGAGCGTGCCGCGCTCAAACACGACCTGAAGCGACTTGAAGCAGCTCCCGTCGTTCAGCTCGATAAAGCCGAAATTTTTCATGTCGCGGACGGTTCTCACCCAGCCGCAGACTGTCATGCTCTGCCCGCCGAGGGCGGCAGCGTCGGCAAATATGCCGGAGATTTTTTGGCGTTTCATACTTGTACCTTCTTCATTAAATATGCTTAAATATTATATACACTTTCCGTCTGCTTTTCAACTAAAATATGAAGTCTATTGCCGCCGCGTAGTTTTTCAGCGTAATATCGTCATACTCGCCGCCCGCCTCGCCGTCGCGCGTCCATGCAATGGGCTTTTCAAAGGTGAAGCGCGCGGTTTTTGTGTGCAGTATGAGCAGCTTGTCGCTGTCAAAGCGCTGCGTGAGCACGCTTGTGACCACCTCGCTCAGCCCGTCGATAGAGCCGGGGTCGCGCACGAGGACAAGCTCGCTCACCCCGTCGCCGAGGCACACCATCTCCTCGCGCAGCTTCACGATGCCCGCCACGGAGGTGGAGTTGGACATACTGCCGTAGACAAGCTTTCCCTCGAACACGCCGCCGTCATACTCCACGCGGGTATTGCAGCTCTCTATCCTCGGCAGCGCCGCCATGCCCTCGAGCACGTAGGCGAGATGACCGAGCAGCTTTTTCCTGTCCTGCGGCGTGGCATAGCTGACCTCCGTAAACGCGCCGAACGCGGCGATGTACGCGAAATACTTCTCCGCGCCGAAGCCGCCGACATCATAGTGATGCGCCTCACCGCGCACGATGCGCCGCGCCGCAGAGAGCGTGTCGTTCTTGGGCAGGGCAAGGGTCGTGGCAACGTCATTCGCCGTGCCCATCGGGATATAGCCGAGCGGGGGGCGCGCGGCACGCTCAAGCTGCATGAGTCCGGCAATGACCTCGCTGAGCGTGCCGTCCCCGCCGATGCAGGCGACGGTATCAAACTCCCTGGCGTGCCGCGCGGCAAAGTCCGTTGCATCGCCGGAGGCAGAGGTGTAAAAAAGCGTCGGGCGATAGCCGCCGTCGTCGAGCACCTTGAGCGCTTCGGTGAAGCCCTGCTTATATCCGCCGCGCCCTGCGGCGGGATTGACGATGAGCATCAGTTTTTTCTTCATATGCGTCACCTATCTTCTTGAAATATAATAATCTTATTATATATTATTTACCCAAGCTTGTATACGGGCAGGTTTTCAAAAACAGACGAAAAACGGGATGCTCTCGCACCCCGTTCACGTTACCATTTTCAAATCAAGCCAGCTCGTTGAGCTTGTGAGCCATCGCGGACTTCTTGTGCGCTGCATTGTTCTTGTGCAGCAAACCCTTGCCGGTCGCGCGGTCAACTGTCTTAACAGCAACTTTATAGGCACTGACGGCTGTGTCACGGTTGCCCTCGGCAACTGCTGCGTCAAACTTTTTAATCATGGTCTTGAGCTCGGTCTTCTCAGCGCGGTTCTTTGCTCTGAGCTCCTTGGACTTTTCGTCCCTCTTGGCAGAAGATTTAATGTTGGCCATGTTTCAATCGCCACCTCCTCCTATAAAATTGAGTTACAAATAACTCGCGTTTAGAGATTATAGCAAATTATATATTGAAAATCAAGGGCTTTTTCAAAAAAAATCGAATATTTTTTTTGGGCAAAACCGCACAATACGGCAAGAACAGCTGACGATAAAATTTGTACTCTGATGACGGCACTTTTTTGCAGAAATACGCCGTATTGTGTGTCCTTACCCTTGTGTCTCTTTGATTTTTTCGTGAGTAAATTACACAATATATTGGGTATAATAGTCGTATTCCATTTTAGTATCGGGGGTAATTCTATGCCACTCAACTGCCGGACGGATCTCGCCAGCGAGGCGCGGGAGCTTTTGTCGTACGATATAGGCAAGGCGCGCGGAATACGTGCCCGCGAGGAGACGGTGCACGGACACCGCGTTGTCGCGGTGGAGGTTATGACCGACGAGGGCGCGCGGCTGCTCGGTAAGCCCGTCGGCAGATATTTCACCCTTTTTCTGGACAGGCGAATTGAACGCGGTGCGGAACGCTTCGAGAGCGCGGCGCAGACGGTCGCGGCGCTTATACGCCGCTGTATGCATAATGAGCACATATCGTCCTGCCTCGTCGCGGCGCTGGGCAACCCGGACATTACGCCCGACGCGCTCGGCTCTCTCGCGGCGGGGAGCATACTTGTCACGCGCCATCTCAAGCGCGCGGCGGTGGACGGCTTTGAGGGCTTCATGTCCACGGCGCTGTGCCGCACCGGCGTTCTCGGCACGACCGGCGTGGAAAGTGCGGCTCAGATACGCTCCCTCGTGCGGGAGACGCAGCCGGAGCTTGTCATTGCGATAGACGCGCTGGCGGGGAGCGAGCTGGGCGGACTGTGCCGCACGGTGCAGATATGCGACAGCGGCATCGCGCCGGGCTCTGGCGTGGGCAACAACAGGGAGGAGCTGTCCCGCTCGGGACTCGGCGTGCCGGTCATTGCGGTGGGTGTGCCGACGGTCGTGGACGCGGCGGCGCTCGCGCCGGGTGAGGCGCTGCGCGGAATGTTCGTCACGCCGAGGGACATAGACGCGCTCGTGCGTGCGGCGGGGCGGCTTATCGGCTACGGGATAAATCTCGCGCTGCATCCGGGACTGACGGCTGCGGACATTGATATGTTGGTGGGCTGATGTTTCACGTGAAACATTGATGTATGTTAATCTGCCGCGTCAAAAAAAGTTTCACGTGAAACATTGAAAGACATTGCAATATAAATATGTCCCTGTTATAATAGGCTGAAAAGAAAAGACACTGGGAGAAACCATATGGCAAAGATAATAGCTGTGGCAAATCAAAAGGGCGGTGTCGGCAAGACGACGACAAGCGTCAACCTCACGGCGGCGCTGAAAACGCTCGGCAAGCGGGTTCTGCTGGTCGACGGGGACCCGCAGGGCAACGCGAGCACCGGCATGGGCGTGTCAAAAAGCACGCGCCCGAATACATACGACATGATGATAAACAGCACTCCGGCGGCGGACTGCGTTGTGAAAACGGAGTACGGCGATGTGATACCGGCGAGCAAGGAGCTTGCGGCGGCATCGGTGGAGCTCATCGGTGCGGCGCAGCGAGAATACGTAATGCGCACGGCGCTCATGAGCCTTTACAGCGACTATGACTATATATTCATCGACTGTCCGCCCTCGCTGGAGCTTTTGACCGTGAACGCGCTCGTCGCGGCGGACAGCGTGCTCATTCCAATGCAGTGCGAATATTACGCGCTGGAGGGAATAGCGGATCTGGTGACTAGCATAAAAATGTGCAAGAAGCGCCTCAACAGGCGTCTTGAGGTTGAGGGCATAGTGCTGACGATGTACGACGCGCGGGCGAATCTCACCTCGCAGGTTGCGGCGGAGCTGAGAAAATATCTTGAGGGCAAGGTATACGAGACGGTGATACCGCGCTCCGTGCGTCTCTCCGAAGCGCCGAGCCACGGTCTGCCCGGCATTGCCTATGACAGATTCAACAAGGGCAGCCGCGCGTATTTGGAGCTGGCACAGGAGTTCATCGACAAGGCGTAAGAACCGATACTATTTATACTATATTTATAAAGGAGCAGCAGATGGCGGCAAAGGAAAAGAAGGGACTTGGCACGGGGCTTGGCGCACTCTTCGGCGACGATATATTTGAAGATGAGGCGCAGGAGATAACGACGCTGCCTATAACAAAGGTAGAGCCGCGAAAGGAGCAGCCGCGCGAATACTTCGACGAGGCGGCGCTTGAGGAGCTGTCGGAGTCGATAGCGCAGTTTGGGCTTATCCAGCCCATCGTCGTGCGAAAGCTCGACACGGGGTATTATCAGATAATCGCGGGGGAGCGCCGCTGGCGCGCGAGCCGCATGGCGGGGCTGAAAGAGGTCCCCGTGCGGATAATAGAGGCGGACGACCGGCGCACGGCGGAGATTGCGCTGGTGGAAAACCTGCAAAGGGAAGACCTCAACCCGATAGAGGAGGCAAAGGGCTACAAAACGCTCATAGAGGTCTACGGCATGACGCAGGAGGAGGCGGCAAAGAGCGTCGGACGTTCGCGCCCTGCAATAACAAATTCAATGCGTCTGCTCTCGCTGAGTGATGAGGTGCTGTCTCTTGTGGAAAAGGGAAAGCTGTCCGCAGGACACGCAAGAGCGCTCGTGCCGATAACGGATGCAAAAAAGCAGCTCGCTGCGGCAAATGAGGTAATAGACAAGGGTCTGTCCGTGCGCAGGACGGAGGAGCTTGCGGCAAAGGCGCAGAAGCCGGAGAGTCCGGCAAAGCCCAAGAGCGTCGGAGTGTCCGTGGACTATGCGGCGGAGGTGTCAAAGGAGCTGACGGCGCTGCTGGGTCGGCGCGTGCAGCTTACGGACGGGAAAAAGACAGGAAAAATAGAGCTTGAATTCTACGGCAGCGACGACAGGGAAGCGCTGATAGAAAAATTAAAAAAGCTGAAATAATAAGGAGAAAAGAGAAATGCTTGATATTAAATTTGTAAGAGAGAATCCTGAAGCCGTCAAGGAGAACATAAAAAAGAAGTTTCAGGACGCAAAGCTCCCGCTTGTGGACGAGGTGCTGGAGCTCGACGCGAAGAACAGAGCAGCCATCACCGAGGCAAGCGAACTGCGCGCCAGCCGCAACACGCTCTCAAAGCAGATAGGCATGCTGATGGGTCAGGCGAAGAAGGATCCGAGCAAGGCGGAGGAAGCGGAGAAGATAAAACAGCAGGTGAAGAAAAACGCCGACCGCCTCGCAGAATTGGAGAAGCTTGAGGAAAAATACGCACAGCGCATACACGAGATAATGCTGAATATACCGAACATTATCGACCCGTCCGTCCCCATCGGACCTGACGACAGCTGCAATGTCGAGGTAGAGCGCTTCGGTGAGCCGGTAGTGCCGGAATTTGAGATACCGTACCATACGGAGATAATGGAGCGCTTCAACGGCGTGGACATGGACGCGGCTGGGCGCGTCTCCGGCAATGGGTTTTATTATCTCATGGGCAACATTGCGCGGCTGCACTCCGCCGTGCTCGCCTACGCGCGCGACTTTATGATAGGCAAGGGCTTTATCTACTGCATTCCGCCTTTCATGATACACGGCAACGTCGTAGAGGGCGTGATGAGCCAGACGGACATGGACGCGATGATGTACAAGATAGAGGGGGAGGATCTCTACCTCATCGGCACGAGCGAGCACTCCATGATAGGCAAGTTCATTGACCAGATAATACCTGAGGACAGTCTGCCCCAGACGCTCACCAGCTACTCTCCGTGCTTTCGCAAGGAGAAAGGCGCGCACGGCATAGAGGAGCGCGGCGTATACCGCATACATCAGTTTGAAAAGCAGGAAATGATAGTCGTGTGCAAGCCGGAGGACTCCATGGCTTGGTACGAAAAAATGTGGCGCTTCTCCGTGGAGCTTTTCCGCAGCATGGAAATACCCGTGCGTCAGCTGGAATGCTGCTCCGGCGACCTTGCGGATCTCAAGGTCAAGTCCTGCGACATCGAGGCGTGGTCGCCCAGACAGCAGAAATATTTTGAGGTCTGCTCCTGCTCGAACCTCGGCGATGCACAGGCGCGCCGCCTGAAAATGCGCGTAAAGGGCGCGGACGGCAAGATGTACCTGCCCCACACGCTCAACAACACCGTCGTTGCGCCGCCGCGTATGCTC
>CAVGKI010000061.1:0-10751 GCA_963629655.1 Butyricicoccaceae bacterium
TGAAGCCTTCTGAAAAAATATTTTAGTTTTTTCTGCTTTTACTCTTGACTTTTGCCGAGTTTTGCGATAACGTTCCCGACGCTCTTCGAGCTGCCGAGGAAATATATCACCGCACACTGTAACGGCAGCATCACCGCCGGCTGCACCGCGCGCGCGGTGAGCATCGCGCTGTACGTATTGCCGGAGATATAGGCGATGAGCGCGGAGTTGAGCAGGAACGACACGACGATGCAGTTCACTGCGGCAGCGATGAGCGCCGTGGTAAAGCGCACCCTGCGCCCGTAGAGCACGAGCCCGAATATCAGCCCCGTGAGCGCCGCCGTGACCGTGAAGCCGGGAAAATACGCCCCCGTGGGAAACAGCAGACTGCCCAGCAGATCGCCCAGCGCGGACACGCCCGCCGCACACCACGGTCCGTACGCCATGGCGCACAGCGCGATCGCCGCAAAGCCCAGACCGATTTTCATTATCGGCGTATTGAGCGCGAACACACGCACAAACAGCACGTCCGCCGCAGCAAGGAGCGCCGAGACGGCAAGCTGCCGTGTCGAAATTTTCATACAGCGCCACGACCTTTCTTACACTATCATTTAATAGAAATACTGTAAACACGCCGAACATTATATCGCATCGCGCTGCGCCGCGCAATGAGTAACTCTGCATGAAATTTCCCGCAGCGGGAAATAATACAGGGGTAAAAATGCGGAGCGGACGCATAGCCGCGCTCCGTGCACGATTGGAGAGAGACGATGCAGGGAAAGGTTGAGATCTGCGGCGTGAACACGGCAAAGCTGCCGGTGCTGCGCGGTGAGGAGACGCGGCGGCTTCTGGAGCGGGCGCAGGCGGGCGACAAGACGGCGCGCGAGGAGCTTATCTCCGGCAACCTCAGATTGGTGCTGAGCGTGGTGCAGAAATTTGCCAACCGCGGCGAGAGCATGGACGACCTGTTTCAGGTGGGCTGCATAGGGCTGATAAAGGCAATAGACTGCTTTGACCTAAAGCAGAACGTGCAGTTTTCGACCTATGGCGTGCCGATGATCGCGGGAGAGCTGCGCCGCTTTCTGCGCGATCACAGCGCCATCCGCGTGTCGCGCTCGATGCGGGACACGGCATACAAGGTTTTGCAGGCAAAGGAAAAGCTCATCGGCGAGAGCGGGCGCGAGCCGGATGTGGAGACGATAGCAAGGGCGCTGGGGCTGCCGAGGCAGGATGTGGTATTCGCCATGGAGGCGATATGCGACCCCGTCTCACTCTACGAGCCGATATTTTCCGACGCGGGCGAGAGCGCCACGGTGATGGATCAGATAGGCGACACGCGCAACACGGACGAGCACTGGCTGGAGCAGATAGCGCTGGAGGAGGCGATGCACCGCCTGACACGGCGCGAAAAGCGTATACTCGCCCTGCGCTTTTACGACGGACGTACGCAGATGGAGGTCGCAAAGGCGGTCGGAATATCGCAGGCGCAGGTGTCGCGGTTGGAAAAGAACGCGATAAACCAGATAAAAAAGAATATCACGGCGTGATACTATAAAATATCGGCTCGCGGAGTGACCCGCGAGCCGAAGTGATTATGGATTCAGGTAATGATTCAAGCAGTAGTATTACGCGACCGCCGCGGCGTTCTTTTTCTGGACGAACTGGATGACGGCAACGACGGCGAAGAGCGCAATGCCGATAACATCGGTGAATGTGCCGGGGATCATCATAAGTATGCCGCCGACGGCGCAGGCAATGCGGAAGAGCGGGTTCATCGGGAGCAGGAGGTAGCCCTCCAGCGCGGCGGCGACACCGAACAGACCGACGAGGGAGGTGATGATTATCTGTATCATGCTCCACACGGTCACGTCGATGAGCAGCATTGCGGGATTCATGCAGAAGATATACGGCACGATGAACGCCGCAATGGCAAGCTTCGTGGCGTTGATGCCGGTTTTCATCGGGTTGGACTTTGCGATCGCCGAGCCGGCATAGGCAGCGAGCGCGACGGGGGGCGTGATGTCGGCGACGATGCCGAAGTAGAACACGAAGAAGTGCGCCGCCATCTTGGGCACGCCGATGGTGATGAGTATGGGCGCGCAGGTGGATGCCATGATGCAGTAATTCGCGGTCGTGGGCACGCCCATGCCGAGCACGATGCAGCATATCATCGTCAAAAACAGCGCAACGAAGGTCGGGTCAACGAAGCTGACGGAGTTGGACACGGACACAACGGCGGAGATGAGCTTGGAGGCAAGCCCCGTCGCGGTGATGCAGCCGGAGATAACGCCCGCTATGGAGCACGCAACCGCCACGGTGATGGCGCTCTTGCCGCCCGCCTCAAGAGCCTCCAGTATTTTGGGGACGGTGATGCGGTTGTCCTTGTCGAAAAGGCTGACGACAATGGCGCAGACGATGGCGATGGAGGCGGAAAACTGCATGGTGCGGGTGTTCGTCGTGACGAGCCACACCAGCACGACCAGCGGGGTCAGAAGATATATCTTGCGCATGAGCTTGCCCATTTTCGGCAGCTGTGAGCGCTCAAGCCCCTTCAGACCGAGCTTGTGCGCCTCAAGATGGACGGAGATGAATATACCCGTGAAGTACAGCACCGCAGGCAGAATGGCGCGCAGGGCGACCTCGCCGTAGGTGACGTTCATATACTCCGCCATCAGAAACGCCGCCGCGCCCATGATAGGCGGCATTATCTGCCCGCCGGTGGAGGCGGAGGCTTCGACCGCGCCCGCAAATTCCGGCTTGTAGCCGGCTTTCTTCATCATCGGAATCGTGACGGAGCCGGTAGTGACGGTGTTGCCCACGGAGGAACCGGACACCATGCCGCACAGCGCCGATGAGATGACCGCGACCTTGGCGGGGCCGCCTGCAAAGCCGCCGACGAGGGAGTTGGCAATGTCGATGAAGAACGCGGCGATGCCGGTGCGCTCAAGGAACGCGCCGAAGATGATGAACACGACGATGTACTTCGCGCAGACCTGCACGGGGGTGGACATGATGCCGCTGGTGGAGAAGAACAGCGTGTAGATAAGGCGCTTGAGTCCGATGCCGGTGGAGAACGTGTAGATGAGCAGCACGCCCGCCACGCACAGTATCGGCACGCCGACACAGCGGCGGCACAGCTCCATCAGCACAAGTATGCCGACAACACCGACGACGATCTGAATATCGGTCATTTTCGCGGCGCTGGTGAGCACGCTGACGAGAGCGTCATAGCTGAAGCAATAGTAGAAGAAGCAAGCCGCGCCAACGAACATCAGCACAAAATCGTACCAGGGGACGAAATTATGGCGCACATGGTGCTTGCTGGCGGGGTAGGTGAGATACCCCATGATGACAACCAGACCGAGAAACGCGGTCAGCCGCTTTTCAAGCGCGGCAACGGAGAACAGAGTGGAATAAATGCAGTAGAGGGAGAAAACAACCATGACTGCGCGCACGATGATTGCTGGCCTGCCCTCCCATATGCGGGTGTTCGACTCCCTGTCATACTTGCGCATGAGCTTTTCCACGTCCTCCGCCGTGCCGACATCGACATACTCAATGTCGGTCGTTGTGTCCACGACGTGCTCTGCGGCGCTCTCATGCTTTTTCTTTTCGGACATTCACAACGCTCCTTTGATAAAATATAGTGTTCTATAAACGGCACGACCGCTGCTTTCGGCAGCGGACTGCGTTAATATACGTAAAAGTGATACGTTAAGGTGCTGCTAAGATTTTCAAGAGGCTTTTTGTAACAAGACCTACGGCGTGGTTATGCGCCGTAGGTCAAGGGCACAAATAATTATTCCTTACTTTGTCGCAACCTCGAGGTCCTGCTCGGCGAAGTACTTGGCAGCGCCGGGGTGATAGGGGACGCTGGTCATGCTGGAGGCAAACTCAATGCTCAGCTCCGCGCCCTTGCCGTGCTGCTGGCTGATGGCATCAATGTTGTTAAAGATGGTGGACACGAAAGTGTACACGGAATCCTCGGACACGTCGTCGCGCACGAGCACAACGGCGGCGACCGCAACGGTCTGCACATCCTCAGGCATGCTGTAGGTGTCGGCGGGGACGGTGTAGGCGGAGTAGTACGGGGAAGAGGCGATGAGCTTGTCAACGTGCTCGTCGTCAATGGCGACGAGATACACCTGCCCGGAGGTGCTCAGGTCGGTGATGGCGGTGGTGGGAGCGCCCGCGACGATGAACGCCGCGTCGATCTTGTTGTCCTTCAGGCTCTCTGCGCTGTCGCCGAAGCTCTGGTAGACGGGAACAATATCGTCAAGGGTCATGTCATAGGCGGCGAAAACATCCAGCGCGTTGAAGTAAACGCCGGAGCCGAGCGCGCCGACGGAGACGGTCTTGCCCTTGAGGTCGGAAACGGACTTGATATCCGCATTCATGGTGACTATCTGCACCTGCTCCATGTACAGCGCCGCCGCGACGGAGAAGCTGGACACCGGGTTGCCCTCAAAGAGGTTGGTGCCGTTGTAGGCGTAGCTCATAACGTCGGACTGGCAGAAGCCGAGCTGGACATCGCCGGCATCCATATCCTCAATATTCGCCTGAGAGCCGTTGCCGGTGACGGCGACGACGTTGAGGTCGGAATTGGAGGAGACATACTGGGCAAGGACGCTGCCGAAGGCATAATATGTGCCGGCCTCGCCGCCGGTGGTGAACGTGAGGGTTTCCTTAGGCTCGGAGGAGCCGCAGGCGCACAGGGCAAATACCATGCTCAGCACGAGCAAAAGTGCAAACAGTTTTTTCATGAATCTTTTACCTCCTAAAATCCCATCGGAAAAAATTTTTTCCGACTTTGCACGTAACACTTGAATTACGCTCATTTCGGTATTATAATACAACCAAAAGTTGATTCTGGCAATAGCTTATTCACACTTTCACCAGACAGCATATAAAACAAGCCAAAAAACCGCAGCTTTTTGTGCTAAACCCACAAAAAGAGCGTTAAAGGCTTGACTATGGGTTAAAAATCGGCATAATACGAGGGAAGATTGTTTGAGCTTTGACGGTCTAGCCCCTCGAAGCTGTACTTTTTGCCGCACGGCAGAAAGTAATCACAACGGAGCATGGTATGGATTTCTCACTATTGAAAAGCTTTATAGCCGTGGCGGATGAGAAGAGCTTCTCCACCGCGGCAAAGCATCTCTTCCTCTCGCAGCAGTCCTTGAGCAAGCAGATAGCGAAGCTGGAGGAGGAGCTTGGAACGCCGCTGTTCGTGCGCAGCCGCCCGCTCGTGCTCACGCAGGACGGCAAGCAGTTTTTGCAGACGGCAAAGGAGATACTCCTGCTCAAGCAGCAGTATGAGGAGACGTCGTCCAAGAGCATAAGCGGGACGCACTTTGTGCATCTGGGCATTGAGCACACCGTGGCGCGCGCCATACTGCCGCACGTACTGCCCGATTATCTCCGCCGCAACCCGGACACGTATGTGAAGCTGAGCGAGGAGTCGCCGGAGGTGCTGCAAAAGACGCTGAGCTACGACGGGGTGGATCTTGTCATCGGCACGATAAACAACACGCCGGACACGTATAGGGCGGTGCAGCTTTGCCGCAAGGAGCAGCTTCTCGTCGTGCCCAAGCCCATTCTCGCCGCCCTCGCGGGGGACGAGTGCGAGGCAAAGCGCGCGGAGCTTTCCACGGGCGCGGATCTGAGCTATTTTGAGAGCGTTCCTTTTATAAAGATACCGCGCCAATCCTCCGGCGGCAGAACGCTCAACAGCTATTTGAAGTATTACGACATCAACCCAAAGTTCGTCTGTGAGCTGACGAATGTGGAAAATGCGTTCCAGCTTGCGGTGAGCGGGCTGGGAGTGTTCATCTACCCGCGGCTGTTCTGGGATATGCTCGCGCGCGAGGTGCAGGAGGATTATCTCAAGAGCATCGAGGTCTTTCCCCTGCCGTACCTGCCCGACATTGAGAGCGTCTGCGCCTACTACCACCGCGAAACCGGGCTGCACGGCAAGACGAAAGAGCTGTTTGACAGCTTTGTGCGCTTCTTTGAGGGGTATAAAAAGAAAAGCCTGACGGAGGCGTAAAATATCATATAAGAATCATACAAGAAACAGCCATGTTGAGAACGGTTCAAGCTCTCAACACGGCTGTTTTGCATTCAATATATTACTATTATTTATTTGAAAAGCAGGTTTATCACGCCGCTTATACCCACGCCGGCGTAGACGATATTTTTCAGTCTCGCGCCGTCGATGCGGTCGATAATGCGGTTGGCAATGTACAGCCCCACCATCGTGCACACAATGCCCAGCGCGCACAGAGGCAGCAGATCCGCCGTCAGTATTCCGCTCCGCGCGCGCAGATAGGCGCTGAGCAGGAGATTGATGAAGAACAGCACCTCCGTCGTACCGAGAAATTCCTCCTTGCTGTCGGTGTGGGAGAGATAGTAGAGCACCATCAGCGGTCCGCCGACGGAGAAGAGCCCGCTGCATACGCCGGAAAACGCCCATGCCGCGACGCACACCGGGAGACTCCACGCCTTGGGCTGCTTTTTTGAAAAGAGAAAGTGGTGCGCCGTCAGCAAAATGAGAAAGACACCGAAAAGGCGCTTGAGAAGCTGCTGATCAACGCGGGAGGAGAAATGTATCGCCAGCGCGGAGCATAACGAATACACAAGCAGCGGCACTATCGCCTTTTTGATGCTTATGTGCTTGCGGTAGCGGATTATCATCAGCAGCGTGAGCGCGAGGCTGACGATGCCGGCGACGGCGGCGGAGCGGCTGATCGAGAAGAACAGCGGCAGCACCATCATCATGAGTATGCCCGCGCCGAAGCCGCACACGCCCTGTGCCAGCCCCGCGAGCAGTGTAATTACAGCAAATGAAATATATTCGACCATTTTTGCCTCGAAAAATCTTATTATTTATATGTTATATGCCCCAGCAGTCGAAGAGACTGGCGGTGATTTTCTCTGATGCCTCGCGCAGCGCGGGCAGATATTTCAGCAGCCTTGACGGGTCGGACACGCCGATAAGCCCGCTGAACGACAGCGACGCGATTATCGTCCCCTCCCTGTCGCGCACGGGCACAGCAATACAGCTCCCGTTGATGGACGATTCCTGAAAGTCGATCGCGTAGCCGTTCGCGGCGGCTTTCTTCAGCTCGGCGATATACGCGGCGGGCTCGGTGATCGTGAAAGGAGTGAGCGCCTCCATACGGTGCGTGGTGATCATCTGCTCGACGAGCGCGGCGGGCAGCTCGCACAGAAGTATCTTCCCGCCGCCGCAGGCGTAGTAAGGAAGCACGGAGTGCAGCGGGGGGACATAGTTGATTATGCTCTTTGTTAGCGACTGCTGCAATATCTCGCAGTCCGCCCCGTTGCGCACGATGAGATTCATTGCGAGCCCGTGGCGCGCGGTGCACTCCTCCATCACGCACTTTGCCGCATCACCCAGCGCGAGATAGAAATTGCTGCGCTCCGTCACGAAGCTCAGCTTCTGCCCGGGAATATAGCGATCGTCCTCCATTTGATAGACCCAGCCTGTCATTTCCAGCGTTTTGAGGATGCGGAAGGTGGTGGAGGGATTGAGCGCGCACTGCTTTGCGATGGCATTCGCGCCCATGGGGGTCTTTGCCGTGCGCAGCAGGTCGAGCACACCCATCGCGTTCTCCACCATCTTTATGGTTTCGACCTTTTGCTTTTTATCAGTCTCCATCAACTCAACTCCAAAACATTTTTTGGACAAACGGAATGCATTATTTTCAATATTACGCCGGAAGTGCGGATTTGTCAACAGCGCGCCGGACGGTAAAATCCGGCGTTAAGGGCAAAACCGTAAAGATGCACAAAACGGAAGCGCGATATCTGTATACTCATACGAAAGTGAGCGTTTTGTACAAAAAGCCATTGACGAACGGGGAAAAACGGAGTAGTATAATTTTCGGAATGGATATTCCGAAAACGAAAAATATTAAGGAGCTATTTATTATGGCAAGGCAGAGACTGGAAGGCATTTATATCCCTGTGATCACCCCGTTCAACAAGGACGAGAGCATCAATTTCAGCGCAATCAAGGAAGTCACAAAGTTCTTAGCGGATAACGGCGTAACGGGCATCATCCCCTCCGGTTCTACCGGCGAGATGATAGCGCTTGAGAAGGATGAGCAGATCGCCGTCAACAAGGCATACATAGAGGCAGGTCACGCCAACGGCATAAAGGTCGTCGCCTCCACCGGCGCATACCGCACGAAGGACGTTGTTGAGATGTCGCAGGCGGCAGAGTCCGACGGCGCGGACGGCATCATGGCGGTCACGCCGTGGTACATGGGGCCGAACAAGCAGGAGCTTTATGACCACTACAAGACCATCCACAACTCCATCAATATCCCCGTCATGATGTACCACAACCCGTATTACTCCACCGTGCTCCTCGACGACCGCTTCATCGCCAAGCTCTACAACGAGGGCTGCATCGACGCGATCAAGGAGCGTCAGGCCGATGTGTTCAGACAGCAGAACCTCCGCCGTCTGACCGATGAGAACTTCAACATCTTCTACGGCTACGACGTGTGCGCGGTCGAGACGATGAGCTGCTGGTCTGACGGCTGGGTCGTCGGCACGGGCAACCTCTTCCCGAAGGAGAACTCCACGGTTTACCACCTCGCGCAGGACAAGAAGACCGCCGAGGCGATGAAGGCTCAGGAAGAGCTGGTATGGCCGTACCTGCCGCTGTTCACCGAGGCGGACTCCAACGGCGACGTGCTGTGGCTGCAGATCATCAAGGAAGGTCTGAGGCTGCGCGGTGTCGATGCCGGCTACTGCCGCAAGCCCGTCATCTCCGAGCTGCCCGAGGAGGACATTACCCGCCTGAAGAACGTGCTCAAGCACTACGGCTACCTCGCATAAGGGGCAACCAAGGAAAGATATTCTTTTTCATAAATCCTTTTTC
Source organism: Butyricicoccaceae bacterium (assembly GCA_963629655.1). Lineage (GTDB taxonomy): Bacteria > Bacillota > Clostridia > Oscillospirales > Oscillospiraceae > Limivicinus. Next base: position 8,894 of record CAVGKI010000061.1, read on the forward strand.
CAAGCTGCTCCGGGCGGAAAGCTCGGAGCGGTGCGGAGGGGAAACGGCGGACGGAAGGAGAAACCAATGAACGAAAGAGAATTTGACGTAATAGTTGCGGGCGGCGGCACAGCCGGCTGCATTGCGGGGCTTGCGGCGGCAAAGAACGGCGCAAAGACCCTAATAGTTGAAAAGAACCGCTGCCTCGGCGGGCAGTTCACCTCCGGCATGCAGGGCGCGTGGGTCGGCTTCAGCGACAAGCTCAAGCGCTGCGTCGGCGGCATGACATGGGATCTCAGAAACATCCTCAACGACATGGGCGCTATTGTCGATAAGGATCCCGACAAGGACGTGTGTTATCTCTATGACACCGAGGTTGCCAAGGTCGTTCTGGACGAGCTGGCGGCAAAGGAACCGAATCTCACCACCTGGCTCAACACCCAGATTATTGACGTTTTGCAGGACGGCGACACCGTGACAGGGCTCGTTGTCGTGTCAGAGATGCAAATCGTAGAGGTGCGCGGCAAGATAGTCATCGACTGCACCGGCGACGCTGCGGTGTGTGCCAAGTCGGGCGCAACATATGAGATACGCGACGATAAGGATATCCAGCCCATGACCCTCATCGGCAAGATGGCGGGCATAGATATGGATCGCGTCGTGAAGTATTACGAGGAGAACCCGCCCATTGAGGACACCATGATGCCTCCGGCATGGCACGATTTCAAAAGCTTCCCCGGCGTGATGCACTTTGGGCTTAAGGATGAGCTGAAAAATGTCGATCTGCCCGCAGATAAGGAGTACCTGCGGCACTGGCTCGGCATATTCACCTCCACCCCGAATCCCGGCGAGATCACCATCAACTGCTCCGGCGCGCTTGAGGCGAACAGCACCGTCGGGCTTGAGACGAGAACCGAGCAGGAAAACTTCTCTCAGAAATGTCTGTATGACGTGGCATGGGCAATGAAAAATTACATTCCGGGCTTTGAGAACTCTTATCTTACCGCTATCGCCTCCATGCTCGGCATCCGCGAGAGCCGCCGCGTCATCTGCGATTACGAGGTCAAATTCCAGGACTTCCTCGACGCGAGAGACTTTTCGGACAGCATCGGACGCGGCGCAATGCCCGCCGGCTTCCACACCCCCGAGGGCGAGACGATGGTCGTTTATGACCTTGAGCCGGGCACGTCCATGACCATTCCGTATAGCTGCATGGTCGTCAAGGGTAAGGAGAACCTTCTCGTTGCAGGGCGCTGCGCGTCCTATGAGATCGAGGTTGCAAACTGCATCCGCTGTATGCCGCAGTGCATGGTCATGGGCGAAGCCGTCGGCACGGGTGCGGCGCTCGCCATCAAGGAGGGCGTGACTGCGCGCAATGTCGATATCAAGGCGCTTCAGGCAAAGCTCATTGAGCAGGGCGGCATCCTTTGAAACGTATTTCACGGGTAAGGGCATGTCCCGAGTCCCGAGAAAAATAAATCGGGCAGCAATGTCCGAACAAAATGAAAGGAAAGAACAAATGAACGCAAAGAGACTCTTAGCACTGCTGCTTGCAGTCCTCACGATGTTCTCGCTGGCGGCGTGCGGCTCGACCCCGGCAGCAGCCCCCGCAGAGGAAGCAGCCCCTGCGGCAGAGCCGGCAGCGGAGGATGCCGCCCCGGCAGAAATCGACTACACCGGCGAGAAGCTTGTTATCTGGACGAACCTCACTGCCGATGCGCAGTATGAGGTCCTCAGCAAGCAGTTCACGGAGCTGGCAAACGAGATGGGCGTGGAGGTGACCGTTGAAAAGGTCGCTTTCAACGAGATGTATGAAAAGCTCGCCACTGCCGCATCCTCCGGCGATGTCCCCGACATCATGCACACCAACTTCGGCGGC
>CAVGKI010000062.1:0-10608 GCA_963629655.1 Butyricicoccaceae bacterium
TCGGTGCGGACGCAGAGCGTCTAGGTCGTCCTCCTCGCGGGAAATGACGGCAAGCGTGCACTCACCGAGGAGATAGCGGAACTCATACCAGTCCTCAAAGCTCAAAAACATATCCGAGCCCACGACAAGGCACAGCTCGTCCTCCGGGTATTTTTCGCGCAGCGCCTGCATGGTATGGGCGGTGTAGCTCTTCCCCTGGCGGCGTATCTCCATATCGGAGACCTCCGCCCCCGGAACATCGCGGAATGCAAGGCGGCACAGCTCCAGCCGCTCCTCCGCCGTCGGGCAGCCCGGCTCGACCGCCTTATGCGGCGGGATATTATCCGGTATCACGAGCAGCTTGTCCGGCGCAAGCTCCGCCGCGACCGTCCGCGCCGCCTCCATATGCCCCAGATGCGGCGGGTTGAAGCTCCCGCCATAGATGGCGATCCTCATTTCTTTCTGTCCTTTACGAGCTCTATCTTCGGCTCCTTTGCGTTGCGCTTGTAGAGCACGAACTTTGTCCCTATGACCTGCACCTGTTCGGCGCGGCACGCCTCGCTGAGCGCGTCGCACGCCTCGCGCGCGGTGAGCATGGAGTTTTCCAGCACCCTGCCCTTGACGAGCTCCCGCGCGCGCAGCGCCGCATTCACGGAGTCTATGACGGCTTCGGTTATGCCGCCCTTGCCTATCTGAATTATCGTGTCCTCATGCATTGCCAGCCCTCTGAGCTGGGCGCGCTGCTTACTTGTTATCGGCATTCATATGCTCCTTCAATATCTTTATAAACTCCCGCAGAGCCTTGCCCCTGTGGGATATTGCGTTCTTCTCCTCACCTGTCAGCTCCGCCATGCCGCGCTGCTGCCCCAGCGGGCGGAACACGGGGTCGTAGCCGAAGCCGTTCGTGCCGCGCGGGGCATAAAGTATCTCCCCCTCGCACTCGCCCCGGCTCGTGAGCACCGTGCCGTCCGGCATCGTGCAGCAGATACAGCAGACGAAGCGCGCCGACCTATTTTTCTCATCGCCGAGCTTTGCGAGCAGGTAATTGTACCGCTCGGCATCTGTGGCGGCGTGTCCCGGTCCGTAGCGCGCGGAGTACACCCCCGGCTCACCGCCGAGCGCGTCCACCATAAGCCCGGAGTCGTCCGCCACGGCGGCGCAGCCCGTCGCGGCGGTGACGGCGGAAGCCTTGAGATAAGCGTTCTCCTCAAAGGTCGCGCCCGTCTCCTCCACCTCAAAGTCGCAGCCCGCCTCGCGCTGACTTATAAGCTCTATATCCATGCCTGCCACAAGCTGTCGAAACTCCCGGAGCTTGTTCATATTATTGCTTGCAAGTATCAATTTCATCTTAAAATCCTCCATGCCGCCTTTGCCGCACAAAACTATTCGCGAAAATCCTCACGCATGGAGGATTTTCAGCCATGTCAGGCGGTTGCCGCACCTGCGGCGAGCCTGACGGCTTTTTATAAATATTCAAGTGATTTGTCACTTGAACAGCGCCTCAACATAGTTTTTCGCATCGAACGGAATAAGGTCGTCCATGCCCTCACCCACGCCCACGAACTTCACGGGTACGCCAAGCTCTGACGCGATGGGGAAAACGATGCCGCCCTTTGCCGTGCCGTCCAGCTTTGTCAGCACTATGCCCGTCAGCCCTGCGGTGTTTTTGAACTCCTTCGCCTGAATGAGCCCGTTCTGCCCCGTCGTCGCGTCGAGCACAAGAAGCGTCTCCACATCTGCGTTCGGAAGCTCCCGGTCGATAATGCGGCGTATCTTGCCCAGCTCGTTCATGAGGTTCGCCTTGTTGTGCAGTCTGCCGGCAGTGTCGATGATGACCACATCAGACCCGCGCGATTTCGCCGCGTTCAGCGCGTCAAAGACGACGGCGGCGGGGTCGCTGCCCTCCTCGTGGCGCACTATCTCCGCGCCGGAGCGCTCCGCCCATATTCCAAGCTGCTCCGCCGCCGCCGCGCGGAACGTGTCCCCCGCGCACAGCAACACCTTTTTGCCCTGCTCCTTTAGCTGATGGGCGAGCTTGCCTATCGTCGTGGTCTTGCCCACGCCGTTCACGCCGACCATGAGAATGACGGAGGGCACGGTGTCGAGCTTGAGCGCGGGGTCGTTGACCGTGAGCATATCGCTCAAAAGCTCCACCAGCCCCGCGCGCGCCTCATAGCCCTTGCGGAAGCGGCGCTCCCACGTCATTTTCTTCAGTGCCTGAACTATCTTGTCCGCCGTGACAGCGCCGACATCGCTCATGACGAGCAGATCCTCAAGGTCGTCGTAAAACTCCCCGCTGTCGGGCTGATAGCCCTGAAAAAGCTCCTCAAGCTCCGCCATGTTTGTGCGGGTCTTGGTCAAGCCGGAAAACATCTTGTCAAAAAAGCCCATGTTTTATGTCACTCCTCTATCGTTTTCTGTGCCGTCTCCAAGTCAAGCTCAATGACCGTGGACACGCCCTTTTCCTGCATGGTCACGCCGTAGAGCATATCCGCCTCTTCCATCGTGCCGCGTCTGTGCGTGATGACAAGAAACTGCGTCTTGTCGGACATACGGCGCATATACTGCGCGTAGCGGTTGACGTTCGCCTCGTCCAGCGCCGCCTCTATCTCGTCCATGACGCAAAACGGTGTCGGACGCACCTTGAGAATGGCAAAGTACAGCGCGATGGCGACAAACGCCATCTCACCGCCGGACATAAGGCTGATGTTTGACAGCGCCTTGCCGGGCGGCTGAACCTTGATATCTATGCCGCAGTTGAGCACGTCGTTCTCGTCCTCAAGTATGAGTGCCGCCTTGCCGCCGCCGAAAAGCTCCAAAAACGTCTGGCGGAAGCACTCGTCGATCTCTCTGAAGCGCGCGGTGAACACGCTTTTCATCTCGCCCGTTATCTCATTTATTATCCCAACGAGCTCGCCCTTTGCCTTGTCAACATCGTCGCGCTGTCCGGTGAGAAACTCATAGCGGGTGTTCACGCGCTCATATTCGTCTATCGCGCCGATGTTCGGGCTGCCGAGGGCGCTTATCTCGCGCCGCAGCTCGCCGATGGCGCGGTTCGCCTTTTGCAGGTTCGGCACCTCCTGGCGCAGTGCCGACGCCGCGCTGTGACTGAGCTCGTAATTATCCCAAAGCTTGTCGAGTATGCTTTTCTCCTCCATGTCGGCGGCAAGCTTTTTCTGCTCGATGCGCGCGCTGCGGCGTTCAAGGTCAAGAATGTCGGAATTGCGCTGCTGCGCGTTCTTGTCGTTCTGCGTGCGCTTGCCCTCAAGCTCCAGCTTGCGGGCGGATATATCGGCGATCTCCGCGCGTATGGCGGCTGTTTTTTCGTTTATCGCGGCAAGCTGCCGCTCCTTCTCCGCCTGACGCACGTGCAGCTCCTCTATGCGCTTTGCATGCGTGTCAACAAGGGCTCGGCGTGCCTCGCTGTCGCCGGTGAGGCTTTGCAGCAGCGCCTTGAGCTGCGCGCAGGAGCTGTCTGTCGTGCGCTTTTCTGCCTCGAACGAGGAGCGGCGGCTTTTCAGCTCCGCCTGATCCTCCAGCGCCATATCCAGCTGATAGCGCACGGCGGCAAGCGAGGACTTCGCCCTCTCCAGCTCATCGGCGCACTCCTTTTCGCGCTCGGCAAGCCTCTCCCGCTGCTTTTTCAGCTTTTCCAGCTCGTTCGCGCGGGAGAGTATGCCGCTGCCGCGTGCGGCGCTGCCGCCGGTCATTGACCCGCCGGCATTGATGAGCTGTCCGTCGAGCGTGACGATGCGCAGGCTGTTGCCGCTCTGCTTTGCCATGCGCACGGCATCCGCCAGCGTCTCCGCCACAACTGTGCGCCCGAGGAGATTTGCAAAAACGCTTTTATACTTATCGTCAAAGCGCGCCAGCTCGTAGGCGATGCCGACAAAGCCGGGGTCGCGCTCCGGCGCATTGGTCATCACCGTGCCGCGTATCGCGTCGAGCGGCAGGAATGTTGCCCTCCCCGCGTCCATGCGCTTGAGCAGCTCAATGGCGCTGCGTCCGTCGTTCTGCGTGTCGACGACGATGTTCTGCGCCGCACCGCCGAGCGCCGTCTCTATCGCGAGGGCGCACTCCGCGTCCGCGCGGACGAGGTTCGCCACAGGTCCGTGCACGCCGCGCAGATTGCCGCGCGCTGCCTCGCGCATGACGGTCTTGACTGCCTTGGAATAGCCCTCGAAGTCCTTTTCCATCTCCGTGAGCATCGCAATGCGCGAATCCATGCTGCGCGCGTCTATTTGCAGCTTTGTGGTGCGCTCCGTCACGGCGGAGAGCGCGTCCTCGCGGCTTTTGAGCTTCATGCGGCAGCCGTCGAGCACGTTGGCGTTGGACTGCTGCTCCTCCTCAAGTGCGGAAAGTGTCCTTGTAAGCTCGCCTATGCGCGCCTCGGCATCGTCGATGCGCCCCTGTATCTCGCCCACGCGGCTCTCCTGCTCGGCAAGCTCGCGCAGTGTGCGCTCGCGGCTCTCAATGCTGCTCTCCACATTCGCCTTTATCACGGCGATGCCAGCCTCGCAATCGGCTGCCTCCGCCTCGCTCGCGGAAAGGCGCTCGCGCGCCTGCTCGCTCTCTACATCCTTTTGGTGCATGCGCTCAAGTATGCTGTCGGACGAGGCGTAAAGCGCCTCCAGCTCGTGCTTGGCGCGCTCAAGCTCACCCTTGACCTGCTCATACTCGGCATTTATCGCCTCCGCGTCGGCGCGCAGCTTGTCCAGCGTCGTCATCCACACGGATATCTCCTGTATTCTCAGCTCGTCGCGCAGCTTCAGATAGCGCTTTGCGGTCTCCGCCTGCTTTTTCAGCGGACCGACCTGCATTTCCAGCTCCTCTATCTTATCGTTAATGCGCAGAAGGTTCTCCTCTGTCTTGGCAAGCTTGCTCTCCGCCTCCTCCTTGCGGTAGCGGTATCGCGATATGCCCGCCGCCTCCTCGAATATCTCGCGCCGGTCGGCGCTCTTGGAGGAAACTATGTCGGCGATCCTGCCCTGACCGATGATGGAATAGCCGTCGCGCCCAAGCCCCGTGTCCATCAAAAGGCTGTTGATATCCTTGAGGCGGACGGGCTGCTTGTTGATGTAATACTCACTCTCACCGCTGCGGTAATAGCGGCGGGTGAGCATAATCTCGCTGCTGTCGCTGTCGAAGATATGGGCAGAGTTGTCGATGATGAGGCTGACCTGCGCGAAGCCAAGTGCACCGCGCTTCTCCGTGCCGCCGAATATAACGTCCTCCATCTTGCTGCCGCGCAGTGCCTTTGTGCGCTGCTCGCCCATGACCCAGAGGATCGCGTCGGATATGTTCGACTTGCCGGAGCCGTTCGGACCGACAATGGCGGTTATATCCTTTTCAAATGTGAGCCGGGTTTTGTCCGCGAAGGACTTGAACCCCTGTATCTCCAGTGCTTTTAAGTACAAATGAATGACCTCAACTAACTAATACTATTATTTGAACAATGTATTATACTATATCTCCACTTTCATTTCAACGTGCAACACGCCGATTTGATGAAGAATTGTGTAGTGTTACAACAGATATGAGACTGAGGGGATAGAAAAAAAGCGATTGAGTTTGTTAAAATCAAGTAGAGAAACAATCAAGGCAGCGCCGCAAGCGTATTATGCGGTGCTGCCTTGATTGTTTATAATCTCCTCCACGCGGCGGAGCTCCGGCGCGTCGAGGGCGGGAACGCCGACGCGGAGGGTGCTGCCGCCGAATATGCCGCGCAGCACCATGCGCTCCGTGCGCACGGTCAAAAACGGTCTTGCAAGCTGACGGAGGAGCATTGCCGAGCCGAGCGCCGCAAGGCGGTCAGCCAGCGCCGCGTCCAGCGGCTCTGAGAGCGTAAAAACATACGCATACCACCCGCTCTCGGCGCACAGCTCCGCACTGCGCTCAATTTCAATAACTCTTTGCATTAAATACACCTGTCGTTCAGCGCAGACTGCGGTTTATTTCCGCCGCCGCGGATATGAATGCGTTCACATCATCGTCTGCGGTCAGACAGCTCACGCTCGCCCTGACGCTTCCCTGACCCTCGCCGACAATATCGGCGAGCAGCGGCGCGCAGTGAAACCCCGCGCGGAGCGTGATACCGTACATCTCGCCCATGATATACGCCGTGTCGGCGGGGAGCAGACCGGGAAAATTAAAGGCAATGATATTGCTGTCCGCCGCCGACGTATACAGGCGCACCGCGTCCATTTCCCCAAGCGCGGCAAGCATGCGCCGCGTATGGCGGCGCACCGCGCGGAGTATGTCCCCCTCCCCGCGCTCAAGCACATAGCCCACACCGGCGGACAGCCCCGCAAGACCGAGAAGATTCTGCGTGCCGACCTCGTAGTGCCCGCGCTCCGGCTCTGTCGGAAAAACGCTGCCGCCGTTCCTGCCCGTGCCGCCCCATTTGGGGCATTGCAGCTCAAGCCCGCGCCGCAGATAGAACCCGCCCGTGCCTGTCGTGCCGAAGAGCGCCTTGTGCCCGGTGAACACCGCCGCGTCAATGCCCCACGCGCCGAGACGCACGTCGAGCAGCCCCGCCGACTGCGACAGATCGCAGATGCACAAAGCGTCATGGCGGCGGCATATGCCCGCTATCGCGCGTATATCCTGCACCTGCCCCGTGACGTTGGAGCAGTGGTTGACAAAAATGTAATCGTTCTCCGCCGCCGCGCGCTCCCACGCCGCGAGGCTTATCGCGCCGCCCGCGTCTGGCGTGAGCACGCTTATGCTGCCCGCCTCCGCCAGCGCGTACAGCGGCTTTACAAGAGCGTTATGCTCATAGCAGCTTATGCATATCCGCTTCCCCGCAAGCGGCAGCCCGCGCAAAAGCAGATTGAAGCTCTCCGTCGCGCCGGAGGTGAAGAATATCCGTTCGCTCTCCGCACCCAGCAGCGCCGCCAGCCGATCGCGGCAAACGGCTGCAACGTCCTCGCCGCCGCCTGCGCCGCGCGCCGCGTCGTACAGGGGTTCACGCATGGCGCGCTCCACCGCCTGCACGACGCACTCCGGCTTGGGAAAGCTCGTCGCGGAATTGTTGAGGTATATCATCCCTCTACGAGCGTAAAGTCCATCATTGCGGACAGTTGACGGAGCTTTTCGACGTGATTACCGAATACGAGTGCCTGATGATGACCGAAGTCCATCATTTTATGCAGATACCCGCGCACATCGTCCATTTGCAGATAATAAAACGGGCTGCAATAATAATCCCTGTACTCGGAGCGAAGAACCTTGCCGGTCTTGACGAGCATATGCGTGCCGCTGGGGTCAAAGCGCGCGAGCGTGACCTCGTCCTCCGCGTTCTGCGCGAAGTCTATCTGTATCTTCCCGCCGAAGCCCTGACCCGTGAAGCTGTATATGCTGTAATCCAGCTCCGGCTTGTCAAAGCCGTTCATTTTCAGGCAGGGCACGGAGTGATGTATGCTCAAAAGCTCGTCGGATTCATAGAGTGGATTGCCCATGAACGCGGGGCGCTGCGCCGTGTACATGAGTATCGTCATGGCGAGCATGGCGTTCATGTCCTCCTCGCAGGCGCTGGGTATGCCCTGATCCTTGTTGAGGCTGTGTGCGATGCAGGGGACGAACTTTCTGTTCTGCGGGATGCGCGAGCGGCACAGCTCGACGCAGGAGGTGGAAAATGCGTTGCAGCGGTATTTGTCCATCATCGCCTGAGAGGCGAGGTAATAGCGCAGGTCGGAGGCGAGCCACTCCAAACGCACGCGCGACTCATGCGCGCCGCTGTGCAGCTTTTCGGCAAGCGCGAGCGCCGCGTCCGGCGCGATGTCATCCATAGCGGGGAAAATGTCCGTGAACGGCTTTTTTATCACCTCGAAGCCGTAACGGCGGCGCACGCCCTCAAGGTCGCGTATATTGCTGAGCAGTCCCCATGTGGGCTGCTCCCCGGCGGTCAGAATGAGCGCACGAGTGTTCGCCACCGCCTTTCTCACCCACAGCAGGTGCAGCAGCCCGTCCAGCTCGGCGCGGTCGATGGGGTAGTACGCCTCCATGCCTATGCTGCGCAGATAGGCGCAGGTGTCGGCGGCGCTCACCGTATGGGTGTAGGAAATGACCGGCTTACCGAAGCGCTCTATTTTGGGAATGCGCTGGTTCATGACCATGATGTAATCCGCGTCGGTCAGCTCGCGGCGTATCACCGTCTCCTGCTCCTCGGTGAGCATGAAATCCTCATAATACGGCACGGCGAGCGGCTCAAGCAGGTTTATCTCCTCCGGCATATCCGTCAGCGAGGCACAGTATTTGGCAAAGAGCGCATCGCATCTCGCGCTCTCCGCCTCCGGGGTCATATCCTCGCGCGCCCCGCCTCTGCACGGTCCTTCCCAGAAATCGCTGTGTCTGAGAAAGCCCATCAGGGGCTTTACGTTGAGACGTATCTTCATTGCACTGTCCGGCATTTTCTTCATCCTCCGAATAAAAATTTTTCTTGGTGAATGGTTATAGTTTACCGGAAGCAACACTGCGTCGCTAACGGGCATTTTCGATTTTATTGCGGATTTTTTCGATTTTCGTGCGACTATTGATATTTGACGCAGGCTTAGATATAATCACATTATACTTCGGAGGACAGGATATGGAGATGGACATTATAAAATACGAAACGGATATGCGCTCCGGCTTTCCATTTGAGTTCATGCGCGCCAAGGGGACGAATCGGACACCGCAGTTTCTGCACTGGCATGAGTATCTTGAAATGGATCTCGTTCTCGGCGGCAGCGGGGTGAACTATATAGCGGGCAGGGAATACCGCCTTGCGCGCGGGCAGCTCTATCTCATCAATGAGCTTGACCGCCATATCGCCGTCACCGACAGCGAGCTGGAAATGCTGATAATCCTTTTTCATCCGAATCTTTTCGGACGCGAGGACAGAATGAAATGGGAGTTTCTCCGCCCGTTTTACCCCGTCGGCACAGCGCCGTCCAAGCTTGCCGCCCTCGGGGCGGACGGCTTTGCGCAGATAGAGGGGCTGTTTCTCAATGTCGAGCGCGAATGGCAGGAGCGCCGACCGGGCTATCAGCTCATGCTGCACTCAAGGCTCGCGGAAATACTGGCGATAATCTACCGCGCCGGACACGACGCGGACAGTTTCGGCGACCCCGCGCTGCTGAAAAAATTCACGCGGCTCGAGCCGGGGCTTCGCCTGATAAACGCCCGCTTCAGAGAGCCGCTGAGCATCGACGAGATATGCGCGGCGTGCTGTATGAGCCGCGCCTACTTTTCCTCGCTCTTCACGCAGACGCACGGCATCACCTGCACGGAGTATATAGAGCGGCTGAGAATAAGCAACGCCTGTATGCTGCTTGTGACGACGGGGCGCGCCGTCACCGACATTGCGCTGGAAAGCGGGTTTTCAAGCCTCTCCGCGTTCAACAGCGCCTTCAAAAAGCAGTGCGGAAAAACGCCCAGCGAATACCGCCGCGACACCGCGCCGCTATAGGCATTTCTACCGTGGGTAGAGCGGATTCTACCGCGGATATACCCGCTCTACCCATCGGTATACCCCGTGCCGCGCAAGTAGCTTGAGTTTCTTTCGCGCGGCGGGTATAGTATTTGTCGGCACAACGCCCCAAGGAGACACCAAATGAGCTATAAAATATTCACGGATACCTCCTCCAATCTGCCCACGCCCATGCTGCGCGAGCTGGGGGTCGAGGTCATACCGTTCACCTATCAGGTCGATGGCGAGGCGCAGAGCTGCCTTGACACAACCGCCTTTGACGGCGACGCTTATTATGCCGCGCTGCGCTCCGGCGCACACGTGACCACATCTCAAATCGCGCCGCAGACGTATATGGAGGTCTTTACCCCCGTGCTTGAGGGCGGGGAGGACGTGCTGTACGTGTCCATGTCGTCTGGCATCAGCGGCTCGTGCAATTCTTCGCGCATCGCGGCAAGCGAGCTGAAGGAGCTTTACCCCACGCGCACCGTGCGCGTGGTCGATACGCTGGCAGCATCGCTAGGCGAGGGCATAGTCGTGCTGCGCGCGGCGGAGCTGCGCGATGCCGGAACGGAGCTTGGTCGCGCAACGGAGGCGCTGAACACGCTCTCCCGGCGCGTGTGCCAGATATTCACCGTGGACGATCTCATGCACCTGCGGCGCGGCGGACGGCTCTCCAACATCAGCGCCGTTGTGGGCACGGTGCTGCAAATAAAGCCGCTGCTGCTGGGCAACGAGGAGGGGAAGATACTCTCCATTGCCAAGATACGCGGCAGAAAGCACTCCGTGGAGGCACTCGCGGAGAAGTACGACGCGCTTGTCGAAGCGCCGGAGACGCAGACCGTCGGCATTGCGCACGCGGGCTGCCGCGAGGACGCGGACTATCTCGTCTCTCTCCTCAACCGCAATAAGCCGCCGAAGGATATACTCGTTGTCGACTATGAGCCTATGACCGGTGCACATGTCGGTCCGGGCGCGCTGGCGCTCTTCTTCGTCGGGCGTGACGATGTGCGCTCCACACGCTGAGCTCATACTATAATTTTGCTTCTCTTCTTTCTCCCTTCTTCACAAAAGGTCGCTCACGGGCATTCTCCCGTGGGCGACTTTGTTTCAGCCGTATATTTGTAGGTTAGTCAATGATGAGTTACACATTTGGGAAAGAAAAAAGGACATCATAA
>CAVGKI010000063.1:0-4935 GCA_963629655.1 Butyricicoccaceae bacterium
GGATAAAGGCACAGTTCAACGACAATGTAACGCCCGGCGCGACCATCGGCAACGGCTCAAAGTGGATAAACTCCGACATCGCCGGCGCGGTGGACGAGAGCGTCACCGTCAGCGAAAGAGACGACTTCCACACTGCCGTCAACCGCGACTGGATTCTGGAGACTAAGCTCGGCGACGATGTTGAGGATATCAACAGCTTCACCGCAGTGCAGGACACGCTCGACGAGCAGATAAAGAGTCTGCTGACCGTGCAGGAGGACGTGCAGCTCGACGAGAGCATCATGTCGCTGGCGAAGTACCGCCATCTTGAGTCGGTCGTGACGGATTTTGCCGCCCTCGCCTCGGATATGACGCGGCGCGACGAGCTCGGCGTAGAGCCGCTGAGAAAGTACATAGAGCGCATAGAGAGCATTTCCACACTCGATGAGCTGACGGAGTACATGAAAAACGAGGACGGCATGAACATCTCTCTGACGTACCCCGTATATTTTGGGGCGGACACTCCGCCGGAGGAGCGCGGCAGCTACACCGTGTATATTCTCCCCTGCACGTCGCTGTCCCTCGGCGCGCAGGACAGCTATACGAGCATAGGTCTGACGGGTGTGGAGCTGCGCGAGTATAACTATCAGGCGCTGAGCTATGTGCTGGGTGCATTCGGCTATACCGACGCACAGGTGAAGAAGCTCCTGCGCGACTGCTACACGCTGGAGACAAGCCTTGCCCGTGCCATGCTCGGCTCTGACGCACAGGCAAAAGAGGATTATATGTATGACGAGTACACCGTCATGACGCTCGATGAGCTCTCCGCGCTCACGGGGGCGTACCCGCTCGCGGACGTGCTCACCGCCTACGGCTTGGGCGGCTCCGACGGCTATACCGTGTATGAGACAGGCTACCTCAGTCATATGGGCAAGCTCTACACCAACGCACATTTGAACGAGTTCAAGGCGTTCTTCACCGTGCAGACCGTGCTCAACACTCTTGACGAGCTGGACAGCCGCTGCTATGAGCTGAACACACTGCGCAGCAGCTCGATAAACGATGAGGACACGGTCGGCGATGACGACAACGATGACGACGGGGACACTCCGCCGGATCTCGACCCCACGAAGGACGACCCCACCGCGGAGAAAAAGGAGAAAGAGCTTTTCGAGAAGCAGTATGAGTATGTTTCCGCATACCTTTCCGAGGCGCTTGACGAGCTGTACATAGCGCGCTACTGCACCGCAGAGGAAAAGCAGCAGATAAAAGAGCTCATCGACGCGACGGTGGAGCATTACCGCGTCATGCTCGCCGGGGAGGATTGGCTGGGCGAGGAGACGCGCGAGAAAGCGATAGAAAAGCTCGACAACATCTACATCCGTGCGCTCTATCCCGACGAGCTGACCGATTACTCCGGCTTGAGCATCGACCCGAACGGCACGCTTGTCGACGCGGCGAACGCCATCAACAGCTTTAACCTCGCCCTCAACGCCGAGAAGGTCAATCAGCCGATAAACAAGGACGAGTGGCCGTTTACAACCATCAATGTCAACGCCATGTATATGCCCACCGACAACTCCATCAACATCCTCGCCGGACTGCTGGCAGACGGCTTCTTCTTCGATGCGGATGCGCCGGAGGAGCAGAATCTCGGTCGTCTGGGCATGGTCATCGGTCACGAGATAAGCCACGCCTTCGACACTACCGGCTATCACTACGACAAGGACGGCGTGAAGCAGAGCTGGTGGACGAGCGAGGACGAGGAGGCGTTCAGGATCCGCGCCGCGCGCCTTTCCCGCTTCTACGCGGGGTTGACCCCGCTGCCCGACCGCCCCTACACCACCGATGTGACGGGCGAGGCGATCGCCGACATGGGCGGGCTGAAATGCATGCTCACCATCGCCTCAGAGCAGGAGGACTTCGACTATGACCTGTTCTTCACCTCGTTTGCACAGGTCTGGCGCAGGCAGTGCTCTGCGTTCATGGAGGCTTTGTATGCCGAGCGAGATGTGCACCCGCTGGGATTTTTGCGCACGAATGTCACGGTTTCGCAGTTCGACGAATTTTTCGACACATATGATATAAAGCCCGGCGACGGAATGTACGTTGCGCCGGAGGAACGCATAAATGTGTGGTAAGGAGGCAGATATATGAGCAATGCGGTCATAAAGCTTGAGGGCATTGAAAAATACTACGGCAAGCGCAAGGTTCTTGACGGAGTGGATATGCAGATAAACAAGGGGGACATCTTCGGTCTTATCGGGCGCAACGGCAGCGGCAAGAGCACGATATTCAAGGTCGTGCTGGGGCTGTCCGACCACGCCGGCGGCAAGCTCTCCGTCGGCGACGAGGGCGATTCTCTCCGCGAGGGGCGCGCAAAGACGGGCTTTCTGATAGGCACTAACTTCTTCCCCTATCTCAACGCGCACCAGAACATCGAATATTACAGAGTGATGAAAGGCATAAAGGACAAGGGTGAGACGGATCGCGTGCTGAAAATAGTCGGTCTGGATAACGTGAAGAGTCCGTTCTCGCACTTCTCCCTCGGCATGAAGCAGCGCCTCGGCATCGCAAACGCCATTCTCGGCAATCCCGAAATACTCATACTTGACGAGCCGACGAACGGGCTTGACCCCAAGGGCATTGCGGACGTGCGCGAGCTGGTGCAGAAGCTCAACGAGGAGTACGGCATGACCGTCATCATCTCCTCTCACATTCTCGGCGAGCTGCAAAACACCGCCCACCGCTTCGGCATACTCAACGGCGGGCGCATCGTGCGCACGATAACGAGCGAGGATCTCGCCATCGGCAGCAAGGTGGTCAGAATAAGCGTGGACGATGTTGAGCGGGCGAAAAAGGCGCTGACAGATGCCGGCATTGAGGTCCTCGGCGATGCGGTCGAGGGACTGACGCTTGAGCAGTTCTACTTTGACGTTGTGGAGGGTGAAAAAGAATGATGAATTATGTCAGGGCGGATATTCGCCGCATTGTTATGCGCATTCCGCGCATCGTCGTCCTTGCGGTGTGCTATGCCGCGTCCGCGTTCATTTATTTCAACCGTGCGCGTCAGGACGGCTGGAACTCTGTCGAGTTTCTCAGCTTCATACAGGGGCTTTGCATGTTTATCCCGCTCGTGTTCGGCGTTATCGAGCTCATAAGCGTCTATTCCGACGACTTCCGCGCCAAGACCATGCAGGTCGCCATCGGCATCGGCATTCCCCGGCGCAAGGTCGTGCTCGCGAAGGGCATTGAGACGGCACTTCTCGTCGCCGCGGACATGCTGCTGTTTATCGTGCTGTTCTGCCTGTGCAATCTTATCACCGGCACCTCGCTCATCGCCGAGCAGATAGCTGAGCTGCTGTGGCAGTTTCTGTGCTGCTGGTTCACCGTTGTGGCGTACACCGCGCCCACGATGATACTGCTGTTTTTCATGCAGAACACCGGCATCTCCACGCTGCTCTACATTCTCTTCAGCACCTCGCTGGTCAACATGCTCGCCAAGAAGCTCACGGAGCTGAAGGCGCTGCGCCCGCTGCACCTGACAAACCTGCTGCTCACCACGGCGGTGGAAAATTTCAGGACGCGCATGATACTCGGTGTGTTCGATTGGAAGAATTTTATCATTGTGCTCGTCTACATAGTCGGCTGCTACTTCATCACCGCCAAGCTCTTCAAATCCCGCGAGCTTGAGTTTTGACGGCGGTTGAGGCTAAAATCAGCAAAAACCGTTCTTCGGAGGGGGTTCAATGAGCAAGGGTAGGTTGGACATAAAATCAATATTGGACATTCCCCGCTGGGAGGCGGTGCAGGATCAGCTCGCAAAAACCACAGGGACGGCGATAATCACAATAGATTATAAAGGCACGCCCCTCACCAAGCACAGTATGCGCACAGAGTTTTGCAGTGTCATCCGCGGCAATCCCATCTCCCGCAAGCGCTGCCAAAAGTGTGACTCGCTCGCAGGGCTGGAGGCGGTGCGGCTCAATCAGCCGTTCATCTATCTGTGCCACTGTGGAATTGTGGACGTTGCCGTGCCGATAACAGTGGGTGATCAGTACCTGGGCGCGGTAATGTTCGGGCAGGTGCGTATCTCGAATGGCTCTGACGCGGGAGTGGAGCGCCTTGTCAACGAGATAAGCTCATTCCATACCGACGATGCGGTGAGCGCTTTGCAGCCGGACCTACGCGAGCTGTACCAGCGTCTGCCGGAGATGGAGTATGAGCGCATACGCGGCATTGCAGACATGATAAACGCTATTGTGCAGTACATTGTCGTCCGCGCGGTGGACAGCCGCGCGGAAATGATGGGCTATGAATGGCGGCTGAGAAGCCTTCCCGGTGAGAATAGCATTGCGGACATTCCCGTGGAGTTCCACGCGCTCACCGGCGCGGCGGAGCAGCCCACCGCAGAGGAAAGCGAGCAGAAAAGCAGCGTGATCTATCCCGCCATCGTGTATATAGAAAAGCATATACACGAAATGATACCCATGCGCGAAATGGCTTCGCTCTGCCATCTGAGCCCCAGCTACTTCTCGCGCATCTTTCAGCGTGACACCGGTGAAAACTATACGGATTATGTCAACCGGCGCAAAGTGGAACAGGCAAAGGAATTGCTGCGCAATACGCCGGACAGCGTGAGCGCCATTGCCTCCGCGCTGGGATTTGTGGACGTGAGCTATTTTGTAAAGCTCTTCAAGCGCTTTGAGGGCGTGACTCCGCTTTCCTACCGCAAGCTGAAAAGGAGCAGCAGTACCCCCCCCGAGGGAAAAATAAAGTAAATAATGAGACCAGCGCGGAATGCCGACAGACATTCCGCGCTGGTTTTTTGTCGCCGCACGCCCGTGCGGGCGCATGACACACCAAAGTTTCT
Organism: Butyricicoccaceae bacterium; assembly: GCA_963629655.1. Lineage (GTDB taxonomy): Bacteria > Bacillota > Clostridia > Oscillospirales > Oscillospiraceae > Limivicinus. The sequence goes on from CAVGKI010000063.1 coordinate 4,853, forward strand.
TATCCAATAATAGCTTTCCAAGTCATTTCTTCTGTCTTTCTTTCAGCGATTTCAGTATATCGTCAATATTCGATTCCTTTGCG
>CAVGKI010000063.1:5034-10417 GCA_963629655.1 Butyricicoccaceae bacterium
TTGACTTTTTCAAACGTGATAGGAGCACCGCGCTTTTGATGTTCTGTCAGAATACCGATCACATCGGAAAGATCGTTTTTGTACTTTCTTCCCGCGCGAAGCTTCATGGCTACAAGATATTCCGCCGACACTGTTCGGACAGACAGCACGCCGTAAAATGTTTTGTAATAGACCGAGTATTCATCCAGCTTCAAAGAATAGGAATCCGTGCGCATAAAATCAGTATTCAACCATCCGTTCGGTAAGTTGAATTTGTCACCGACACGGTTGATGGCATCCTTCATGGACGATGAAGCGTGTATCACCGCATCTATATCCGCAGTCATATCACGAAACCCGTAATTTGTTAAAACAGCGGCACCGCCGACCAGCACGATTTCCGCCGGCATTGATTTGCCGCATTGCTTTCTGAACTCTTTGGCAAGCTCTTTCAAATAAGTGTCCAGATTTTCTTTTGTGAAGCATTCAAATGACATTCCGCACCTCGCTTTCTACGATATTAAATCGCATAAACTCAGGAATCGCCTCTTTTATGGAGCGTTCCTTGATTTGCGGATCATTTGCAACCTCCGCCATTGCCAACACGCCTGCTGAGAAGAGCGTGTTTTGCAATTTCAGTCGGCGAAGATCATCATATTGCGTGCAAATAGGCACATGATTTTCTCGGCTTACATAATCAAGCATGGCAAGAAGATACAGACTTTCTCTATACCATCCTTTCTGATAAGCTTTGCGAATTTCGTCCTTTTCCAACAAGTCAATGATAAACGGAATATCTCCGAGCTCTTTCAGTCTATGGCAGGTATTGCTTTTGAATAATTCAAAATCGCGGTGTTTTTCTAAGCAGGGTTCTATTATGCTCTCCATAGTGACCCCCAGTGCTTTGGAGATGCGGTAAACCGTTTCGGCAGAGCATTTTTCAAGCCGTGCTTTGCCGCTGCATATATCGTTCACGGTCGTATAAGGAACACCGCTTTCTTTTGCCAGCCGATATTTTGTTATTTTCCTGTTATTCATCAATTGGCTCACTGTCACGCAGTCTCGCCTCCCGCCGTTATTATATTATCATTATATCGGTCGACCGTGATAATGTCAATAGTGTTAGCCATTTTATCACGGCAATAGTATTTTCTTTTTTGCCGCCGCACACCCGTGCGGGCATATGACGAAATACGGCACTCTATTGTGGTATTTGTACAAAATCAATAAAACATTTTTGTGGATGATATTTTTTTGCCAATTGCAGCGCGCAATTTCGACACATTTCGCATAATAGTGCCACAAAAGCACCATAAAATGAACGGTTTGTGAATAGTGACAACCGGCAAAATGACGGATAGAATAAAATCACTTAACCTTGTGTTCTAAAAATGCAAAAGAAAGGAATAGGAAAAACTGATGAAGGTCAAAAAATCCATAGCCTACAAACTCCTTGCGCTTGCTCTGGCGCTGATATTTGTCGGCTTCATCGGAGCTTCTCTTGTACAGAGCTCCGGCGGGAAAATTGAGGTGCAGGAGCTAAACTACGAAACCGCATCCGGCTTGACAGCAAATGCTATGCTGCTCAAGCCCGAAAATGCCACAGCAGAAAATCCCGCGCCCTGCATTGTGCTCATGCACGGCTGGTACAACAACAAGGAGATGCAGGACGTTTTCTATACTGAATACGCCCGCAGAGGGTATGTTGTTATCGCTGTCAACCAGTATAGTCACGGCGACTCTGACAGAATCGGCATAGGCTTTGAATATGACGGCGGAAACGGAATGTATGATGCCGTGGTTATGGCTTCGCAGATACCTTATGTTGATTCGAGCCGTATCGCCGTTTCAGGGCATTCGTTTGGCTCTGATGCCTGCACATACGCATGCTGGAAAGACGACCTTAACGGTACAGGTTTAATCTCCGCATGTTTGCTTATCTGCTCTGATCCTCAGTATTCGGTCAACATGACATACGAAGGCTTCCCCCGCAGCATTTATCTGGCAGCAGAGGATCCTGACGGCTTCTGTAATGCGTATGGCGCACGTGATGTGGCAGTTGTTGCATGTCAGTATGACGAGTTCTATCATGGCTGCCCGGACGACAGCTATCCGGCTGGCTATACGCCCCCCAGAGATTATATACACACTGTAAACGCACAGTCTTTCCTCTACTTTGGCATTGACCCGACAGGTTTAGACGAGCGCCAAGCAGGTGTATTCTACACTCAGGAGATTGACGGCAATGAAACCATCCGCGCCGTTTACACCCCCGCGATTACTCATCCTCAGGCTACCGAGAATTCCGGCGTTGCCGCATTTGGTATCTCGTTCTTTGAGCAGGCACTTTCAGCCCCCAATCCGCTCCCTGCTGATAATCAGGTATGGCAGTGGAAAGCCGTTTTCAATGCGCTCAGTCTTATAGGTCTGCTTTTGTTCCTCGGCAGTTTTGCCGTTGCTATGCTTGACAGTCGCTTCTTTTCCGAGCTCAAGAGCAAGGAAGAGGTTCAGGCGCTTGCCGCGCCCACAGGCGCCGGAAGGTTCTGGTATTGGGGTGGGATGCTGCTTATGGCGCTCTTCGCCATGTTTACCTACGCATATCTCTTTACTCCCCTTGAGAACACCTATACAAATCTATACAGCTACGTTTTTGACGGGAACGCCCCGCTTTTCAAGCAGTGGCCTGTCACGTTCATCGGCGTATGGTCTGCTCTGTGCGGCCTGTTCATGGCGCTTATTATGTTCCTTAACTATAAGACCTCTGGGCGCAAGAGCGGCTTTGATTTAAGAGCGCGCGGCGTGTGCATTTCGTGGCAGAAGCTTTGGAAAACCGTTCTGCTCTCACTCCTCGTCGTGTTCACCGGGTATCTTTTGATATTCATCGGCGACTGGATGTTTGAAAGTGATGCCCGCATCTGGGTCATTGCAGTACGTGCATTTAAGTCCGACAAGCTTGTCGAGGTATGCAAGTATCTGCCGTTCTTCCTTGTTTACTACGTGTGTATGAGCGTGTCCGTCAACAGCTTTAACTTCGTTAAAAACGGTAAGCCTTGGGTCAACGTGCTCATTCAGTGCATAGCAGTTGTGCTCGGTCCGATTTTGTTCTACGCGATTCAGTACGGTTACTTCCATGCTACCGGGTATCTGCTCACGGAGCATCTCGGCTTCTCTGGTGGGTGCGTCATTCTCGGCATATGGGTGTATCCGCTGCTTGTGTGGCTGCCTGCCGCAGTGCTTATAAGCCGCGCGATATACAAGAAAACTGCCAATCCTTATTTGGGCGGTGTGATCATGGCGGTGTTTGTTACCATCACCAACTGCGCCAACACGATAACCTTTTTCTGATCTGCAATTGCCGCCTACTCTGGGGAACGTCGCTCGCGGCGTTCCCCATTTCACTGCAATTTTTCACAATTTTCTTTTCTTAATACTTGAAAAATTCATGCAAACGAGCTACAATAAACGACATGGAATAACCGAACGGAGGATACAAGTATGATACTTGACTGCACGAAGTACACCGGGGTATGCGAATGCGGACATGATCACGAGCTGCGCACGAAGCTGGTGGTGTGCGAGTACGGCGCGCTGAAAAATTTCGATAAATATATGCTCGACTGCGGGCTGACCGGCTTCCGTACCGTCATTTACGACACGAACACCTATAATCTCCCCACAATGACGCACGTGCGCGCAGATCAGGAGATCGTGCTCAAGGCGGAGGGGCTGCACAGCGAAAAGGGCATGATAGAGGACATGATGAAAATGCTCACGCGCAAGCCGGACTATATCGTCACCGTCGGCGGCGGCACGCTGATGGACTTTGCGCGCTACAGCGCCTATAAGCTCGGCATCCCGTTCGTCGCCGTGCCCACCATCGTCTCCTCCGACGGCTTCACGGCGGACATATGCTCCATCATCATCGACGGGCAGAAAAAGTCCATCCCCATGCAGGCGGCGGATGCCGTCATCTGCGATATGGACATTGTCTCCGGCGCGCCGATGTTCCTTACCATTGCCGGCGTGCAGGACATTCTGGCAAAATACGTGTCCATTGCCGACTGGAAGATCGCGCACATCGTCTCCGGCGAATACTTCTGCGACAAGGTTTGCGACATGGCGCAGGCGGCGCTGGACATCATGCAGCGCTGCGCGCTCGACCTTGCCGAGGGCAAAGCGCCGGATTATGAGGCAATGGCGTATACGCAGATGCTCTCCGGGCTTACGATGCAGATACTCTCCAACAGCCGCGCAGCCTCCGGCGCGGAGCACCTTGTCGCCCACCTTGTGGAGATGAAGCCCAAGGGCTTTGAGCGCGCACACGGCATGCACGGCGAGTGCGTGGGCGTGGGGACAATTATGTGCGCAAGGGCGTATCACGAGTACGCCGAGCGCGACACCATAGAGGTCAAGCCCTTTGAGCCGCTGGACGAGGCGTGGGTGCGCGATGAATTCGGCGCGCTTGCCGACGGCATACTCAAGGAAAACGAGAACGATGTGCTCAAGTCCTTTGACCCGGAGAACATCAAGACCCACTGGCAGGAGATACGCGACGTTATCGCCACCATCCCCACCGCGGAGGAGCTTATTGAGCTGTACACGAAAATCGGCGCGAAGCACTCCCTCGCGGAGCTGGACATTGACGAGAGCGTGCGCGGTGACTTTCTCGACATCTCCTCCGCCATCCGCAACCGCCTCACGTTTGCGCGCATGACGCGGCTCATCGTCAAATAAAACAGAAGCTTCTGCGGTCACAGGTGCAGATTTCCACCTGTGACCGTTTTTAAGGAATATTTAAATCCGATATACGATAATAGGCAAAAAGGAGAACCGCGAATGAAGTACATAATGAGTCTCGACCAGGGGACGACCAGCTCCCGCTGCATACTCTTTGACAAAGCCGGGCGCATATGCGCCACCGCACAGAAGGAGTTCACGCAGATATTCCCGCACCCCGGCTGGGTCGAGCATGACGCGCTGGAGATATGGAACACGACGCTGGAGGTGTCGCGCGCCGCGATGGAAAAGCTCGGCGTGACGGCGGCGGACATTGCCGCCATCGGCATCACCAACCAGCGTGAGACGACCGTCATTTGGGATAAAAACACGGGCGTGCCCATTGCAAACGCCATCGTGTGGCAGTGCCGCCGCACGTCCGACATTATCGACGCGCTTGTCGCCGATGGGCACGCGGACACGATACGCGCCAAGACGGGGCTCGTGCCGGACGCTTACTTCTCCGGCTCAAAGATAAAATGGCTGCTGGACAACGTACCCGGCGCGAGAACGCGCGCGGAGGCGGGCGAGCTGCTGTTCGGCACGATAGACACATGGCTCATCTGGAAGCTCACCGGCGGGCAGGTGCACGTCACGGATCACACCAACGCCAGCCGCACCATGCTCT
>CAVGKI010000064.1:0-2828 GCA_963629655.1 Butyricicoccaceae bacterium
TTATACAACAAAGCCAAAACCCAGTTGCTTGAATGTCCTCAGGGGAAAGCGGGTAGCGTTAGTATTCCAAATGGTGTAACAGAAATAGCCCCAAGCAGTTTCTATAATTGCGATAAAATTACAAGTGTAGATATTCCGGAAGGTGTAACCAAGATTGGCTTTGGTGCTTTTAATCACTGTAACGAATTGGCTAAAGTGACTATTCCGGAGAGCGTAAATCAAATTGAAGCTTGGGCTTTCGTTCAGTGTTATAATCTGACGGAAATAAAATTTTGCCATTCCGCAACTGCACCACTGGAATTTGTAGAGCATCCACAGGAAAAACTGATGATGTTTTGGCAAAACATAAAACACAATCCGGAAACAACTGTAATAGTCCCTGACGCAAACAACATCAACCCTACTATTAAGAATCACGACTGGGCAGGCGATAACAGAACCGTTACCTACAAATCACCGTCAGATTCTGCCGCCGCTGACATCATCGCCTCCGGCGAGTGCGGCGCAGAGGGCAGCAATCTCACATGGTCGCTCGATAGCGACGGAGTGCTGACCATCTCCGGCACGGGAGCGATGAAAGATTGTTCGAGCGACCAGCCGTGGGCTGGCAATGCCGCAAAAATTAAAGAAGTGATCATCAACAGCGGCGTAACAACTATCGGAATGAGCGCTTTTTACGGCTGCTCTGCGCTGACCGAGGTTAATATTGCTGACAGCGTAACAACTATCGGCGGAGGCGCTTTTCAAGTCTGCGACGGATTGACCTCTGTGACCATTCCTTGCAATGTGGAGAAAATCGAAGACTTTGCGTTTTCTGAATGTCATAATATAACAAGCATTTCTGTGGATGCGGCAAACCAATACTATACGTCAGAAGACGGCGTTCTTTACAACAAAAACAAAACGGAACTGCTTCTGTGTGTAAACTCTAAGACGGGTGCATTCAGCATACCAAATGGAGTAGAAAAAATAAAAGTTGCTGCTTTTAATAACTGCACTAAACTGACTGCCGTTACGATTCCCGGCAGCGTAAAAACTATTGAGTTCTGTGCCTTTTACGGGTGTGTCGGACTGACTTCCGTAACTATTTCAAACGGCGTTGTGACTATTGGTAGCCACGTATTTCAAGGCTGTTCTTCGCTAAAGAGCATAAGTATTCCTGCAAGCGCAACCAGCATCGGCTTTGGTGTCTTTGAGAAATGCAATAGTCTGACGGAAATCGAATTTTGCCATCCTAAAGATGAGGCTTTGAACCTTGAAGCCGGAACATTCTTACTCGACACTACACTTGCCACGACAGTAAAAGTCCCTGACGCAGATAATATCAACTCCGCTATCAGCGGCTATGATTGGGCTGGTGACAACAGAACCGTTACTTACAAATCATCGTCGGATTCTGCCGCCGCTGACATCGTCGCCTCCGGCGATTGCGGCGCAGATGGCAACAATCTCACATGGTCGCTTGATAACAGCGGCGTGCTGACCATCTCCGGCACGGGAGCGATGAAGGACTATGTGTCCAGCGGCGACGCTGAGCCTCAGCCGTGGGATAGCTATGCCGGGCAAATCAAAGAAATCGTCATTGCGGACGGCGTGACGACTATCGGAACGAGGGCTTTTTCAATTCTTGTTGTTTCTTCGGATGAAGATGGTCTGAAATACAGCAACTTGACCAAGCTCACCATTGCGGACAGCGTTACAAGTATCGGCGAAGGCGCATTTGGGAATTCTAATGGACTGACCTCTGTGACCATTCCGCGTAATGTAAAAAATATCGGAAACTATGCATTTGCCGGCTGCGGTAATCTCACAAATATTTCTGTGGATGCGGCAAATCAATGCTACACATCAGAAGACGGTGTTCTTTATAACAAGGCAAAGACGGAGCTGCTTATGTGCCTCACATCTAAGGAAGGTGCATTCAGCATACCAAGTGGTGTGCAGATAATTAAGAACGGCGCTTTTGGTGGCTGCACCAAGCTGACCGCCGTTACGATTCCCGATAGCGTGACGACTATCGAAAATATGGCTTTTTGGGGCTGTGATGGGTTGACGGACGTGACAATTCCGAACGGCGTTACAAGCATTGGCAAATACGCGCTTCAAGGCTGCTCAGCGCTGGAGCATTTGAGCCTTCCCGCCAGCGTAACAAATATAGGCGGTTCAGATGACTTTACATATTGCTGGACTTTTGTTGACAGTTGCTTCAAGCTTTCCAATATAGATGTTGATTCTGCAAACGCAAAATTTGCGTCCAGGGACGGCATAGTTTACAGCAAGGATTTGACCGAACTGCTCATTTATCCCCAAGGGAAAACCGGCGACTTTGTGATACCCGATGGTGTACAGAAAATTGGCAGATTTGCGTTTGTAGGTTGTGATGGTTCCGGCAAAGCTGCACAAAGAGGTTTGACCAAAGTGACAATTCCAAGCAGCGTAAAAAGCATTGGATCGGGGGCGTTTGCAGGCTGCACGAGCCTAAAGGATATCCGCTTCCTCCATTCTGCAAATGACACTCTTGCATTTGAAAAGACCGCCGCTATTCCCGGAGGCACGGAATCAGACCCGTTTGCATTTTGGGTAGGAACCACACTTGCCACAACAGTAAAAGTTCCCGATGTCAACGACGTAAACCCCGCTATAAAGAATTATAACTGGGCGGGTGACAACAGAACCGTTACATATGCGGCTATCTCCGATTCCGCCGTTGAAAAGGCGGCAGAAAAGCTTGTTGAAATCGCTGCTGATAAGATAACTGCCGGTAGCAATGTCACAATTGACATGAACGGCAAGGTCTACACTGCCGATGAAACCGGCAGCTTTGGGGC
>CAVGKI010000064.1:2838-10249 GCA_963629655.1 Butyricicoccaceae bacterium
CAATAGAGGTTGGGGACGGCGAAGGCGTGCTCGCGGCAGTTTCAGGGTACAATGTTTCCGACAGCGCAGATACACATTCTAAGTACCCGACAAGCATGGAGGTCTATCTGCTCTGCGACGAGGACGGGGAAGCGAAAGTCAAGCGTATACCCGAATTTGACGATCTCCTGCGCTACTCCGGCTGTTCTATCCGCATTACCGGCAACAAGGGCATACGCATGATAACCTCCGTTGACGGGGCTTTGAAGTCAACGCTTATAAACGGAAGCGTTGAGGGCTACACGCTTGAGGAATACGGCACGCTCCTCTGCTTCAGCAGTGAGATGGTGAACGGCTCGCTTTGCCTTGAGGACAGCTACGCCCGCCATAATTATGCTTACAGCCGCGCCAACGGTGCTGACCCCGTGTTCAAATATTCCGGTTCGACGATACAGTACACCAATGTTCTTGTTGGTTTCAGCTTGGATCAGTGCAAAGAGGACATCGCAATGCGCCCGTATATCGTGTTGAGCGATGCGCAGGGCAACAGACACACTGTCTACGGCGGTATTGTTCAGCGCAGTGTAGGCTATATTGCCTATCAGAACCGCAATGCCTTCTCGCCCTCCAACCCGGCATATGACTATATATGGGACATCATTCATCATGTGTACGGCGACAAGTATGACGCGGAGTATAAAAAGTAAGGAGCGCGGAAATGAGAAGAAATCTGATATTATTTTTCTGTATAGCGGTTCTGTTTCTCACTGCCTGCACGAGATATGAGGCAACACCCGCAGAGGTCACGCCGACACCCGAAGCCGCCGCAGCGCCGACCCTGACACCTACGCCTGAGCCTACGCCCGAAACGACCGCAGGAACAGTTCGAGTGCTCAAAGCACCGGCAATAATAGAGATGCTCCAACGCGGAGACGAGGTGACTATTACCGGCGAACAGGGAGAATTCTATACGGTGGATTCCGCCAAGGGAAGCGGGCTTGTTGAAAAGCGGCTTCTTGCGACCGAGGCTGACAAGAGCTTTGAAGAGCGCAAAGGCTATGCATACGCCAGCGCCAAGCTCTATTCCGACTATCGGCTGATTGGCGAGCCTATTGCCGAGCTTAATCTGAACGATGAGATGACGGTCGCTGCCGACTTGGACGGCTGCTATCTGGTGGATTTTAACGGCACTATGGGTTATATATCCTCCGACATGGTAAGCGACACACAGACCGTGGTATCCTACAACTACGGCGGAGGTGGCGGTGATACCGGCGGCGGTGGCGGTGCAGCCCCCGCAGGAGGTGCGGACGGCGGGGATATTGCCCTGAGCCGTCAGGTGAAGCCCGCCCCTGCGCTCGTACTTCTCAGCGGCACAGCCGCACCGCAGGTAACGCCCGGCAGCAAGGGACAGGTCATTTCGCTGGAAGCGGAGCTTATCGCGGCGTTCTTCGACATGGGCGATGAGGTGCGCGTCGCTTCGGTGGACGGCGAAAGCTACACGCTGTATATTGACGGCGTATATGCGCAGATGGAGAAGCGCTTCCTCACGCTTGACGGCGAGGACACCGGTGAGCCGAAGGAGGGCTATACAAACAGCAGCACCAAGCTGTATGATAACTATTATCTTATCTCCAATGACAGCGCAATAGCCCTGACGACAAACAGCAAGCTGACCGTTCTTGCCGACCTGAACGACTGCTATTTCGTAAGTACCGAGGACGGCACTTACGGATATGTGGAGAAGGGCGTTGTTTCCGACGAGCCCGTTGTTACCTATTCTGACTACGGCGGAGGCGGCGGTGGCGGAGACACCGGCGGCGGAGGAGGCGGCAGTGCCGAGTGGACAGAACCGGCAATGTGATGCGCTTAGGATAAAACCCCAATAATTCACCATAAAAAACGAACCCTCGGCTATGCTGCCGGGGGTTCGCTATGCCCTGCTACTTCTCCTGCGCGTTGTCTTTTCCCGCCCCTTTCGCCGCGCGCCTTGCAAGACGCTTTTTGTGAGCGGCGCGGACAATGAGCACGACGGCGACCGTCACGGCGGCGAGAACCAGCAGCACCGGCAGCGCGCCGACGAGCCAGATGAGAAGCTCACTGAAAAACGCTCCTATCCCGCGCAGACTATTGCGCAGCGCGCTCAAAAGCCGCTGACCGTAGGCGGGCTTCGCGGCGAGAGTCTCCGGCGTGTACTCGGCGACCTCCTCAATGCTGAGATATACCGTGCTGTAGCTGACCTGACGATCCCAGCCTTTCAGCGTGGATTGCAGGGACTCTATCTGATAGCGCAGCTCCGTGAGCTTTTCCTCTATAGTTATCACGTCCTCCACGCTCTCCGCCGTCTCCAGCAGCTCCAGCAGCCGCGTCTCCTGCGCCTGATACGCGGTCAGGCGCGCCTCGGTGTCGTAGTAGCGCGCGGTTACATTGTCGGTGTACTTGTAGGTATACGGCACATTGCCGAGCGTGGAGAGGCTGCCCATGACATCGGAGAAGCTTGCAGCGGGAATGCGTATGGTATAGCTTGCGGAGCGGGAGCTTGTGCTGCCGCGCGCCTTATTGTAATAGTTTGCACCGTTTATGCTGCTCGATTCAATCCAGCCACGGTACTGCTCGACGAGCTTTGCCACGCCTGCGAGCGTGCCCTCAAAGTCCGTGGTCTCCACGGTCGCATCGGCAGAGTAGATTATTTTGTCCGGGGCGACATCGGGCAGCTCGCCGCTTCCGCCGCCGGCAGAGGAGGTCTCCGGCGCGGCGGCGTTCATGGCAAAGCCGCCGTAAGAGTAGTCTGCAGCGGCTTCCTCACTGTATTCGGCATCGGTTCCTGCCGCAGTTTCAGCCACGGTCGGGCTGCCTGCGGAGCGGCTGAACGCAGAGCTGGGAGATGCTGCGCCGCACGCGGCGAGCGACAGCAGCATCGCAAGCGCAAGGAGAATGCTGAAGGTCTTTTTCATGTTTGTCCCTCCGTTTTTATGTTGGAATTAAGGTCTGGCGTATATTATTCCGACGCGGGTAATAAGAAAAAGTTTCCGTGTGCCCGGAGTAACAGAGCGGAATAGAACAAATTTTTGTTGTTTACGATTTGTTCATATTCTGCTATACTGAAAAAGCGGAAAAAGAGATCGGCGCGTGATACGGAGGGGGAGAGAAATGCTTGATACCGTTACGGTGATATGCGCTCTTGCGCTGACGGCGGGGTGCGCCGTGCTCGGCAGGTGCTTTCTCATGGCGTGCAAACGCAATGAGCCTGCACACTCGCTCCGGCTCAAGGCTGCGGCAGGGCTGTGCTTTGCGGTGCTGGGGCTGCTGATGACGCACTCTGCGCCTGACCCTGACTATGCCCGGCGCGTGTGCATCGGCCTCTTCCTCGGACTTGTCGGGGATGGGCTGCTGGCGATGCGCTTTTTGCGTCCGGCGCGGCATGACGAATATTTCTCCGCCGGGGCGACGGCGTTCGCGGCGGGGCACGTGCTGTACATATGGGCGCTCATCTCGCTCTCCGGGGCGCGGCTCACCTCCGCGCTGCCGGTGTTCATCGTGGGCTATGCTGCGGCGCTCATCTGCGGTCGCAGAGGAAAGGTCGACGCGGGGCGGCTCACGCCGTGCGCAATGGTGTATATCGCTTTGGTGGTGTTCATGGGCGCAACGGCGTGCACGGCGGCGGCGCGCTCGTTCAGCGTGGGGACGCTGATGTTTGCCGCAGCGGGCATATGCTTCGCTGTGAGCGACTGCATACTGTGCGTGTACTGCTTCGGCAGCAGAAAGACCGACGGCATGAACGTTGCTGTCCATGTCACCTACTATGCCGCACAGCTTCTGATAGCGTGGAGCATCGCATTGGTGTGAGAAAGGAAAGCGGCTGTGAAAAATCCGGCGGCTGCAAGCTAAAAAAACAGCAAAATACAGACTGGGGGACGGATTGTCTTTCGGGCGTTTGTCGCGGTTTTCTGTGCGCAGACACAGATTGACATTATGCCGCGCAAGTGATATAAATATAAAGTAAATATGTGATAAAAAGGGGAGAGCGCGTATGCACAGCAGCACCGGCGGGAAGCGCCGCGGACATATCGAGCATTGGCAGATCATCAGCCTGTGCCTCGCCGCGTATGATGCCATCGCCGTCAACGCCGCGTTCTATGCCGCGCTCTGGCTGCGCTACGACTGTAAATTCTGGGCTATCCCCTCCTTTTATATCGACGCGCTGCGCACGTTTGCCCCGATATACACGGTGTTCTGCCTGCTGGTGTTCTGGTGCTGTAGGCTGTATAAGAGCATATGGCGCTTTGCCGGCGTGCACGAGATGTACCGCTCCGTCGTGGCGACGGGGATAACGCTGGCGTTTCAGGTCGTCGGCACAATTGTGCAGTCGCACATCATGGGCACGACCGCGAAGATCCCCCATATGCCGGTCACGTATTACTGCATCGGCATCGCGCTGCAATTCGTGCTCACCATCGGCGTGCGCTTTTCGTACAGGATAATTCTCAGCTTCCGCAGACGCGAGAGCACGGGCAAGGTCAAACGCGTAATGCTCATCGGCGCGGGTGCCGCAGGGCAGATGATACTGCGCGACCTCAACCATTCCCTCGCGTCGACCGACCGCGTATGCTGCATTATCGACGACAACCAGAACAAGTGGAACCGCTTCATGGAGGGGGTCCCCGTTGTCGGCGGCAGGAGCGATATTTTCGCCAATGTCGAGAAATATAAGATAGACAAGATCGTCCTCGCCATCCCCAGCGCCACGGTCGAGGAAAAGCGCGACATTCTCTCCATCTGCAGCGAGACGGACTGCGAACTCAAGCAGGTTTCTGTCCTCTATCGTCAGATGGGGCAGATTGTCGATGCAAACTCCATCAAAAATGTCTCCATTGAGGATTTGCTCGGTCGCGCGCCGATAGAGGTCAATATGGACGAGGTGTTCTCGTTCATCAGCGGCAAGGTCATTCTTGTCACGGGCGGCGGAGGCTCTATAGGCAGTGAGCTGTGCCGTCAGATCGCGGCGCACAGCCCCAAGCAGCTTGTTATTTTTGATATTTACGAGAACAACGCCTACGACATTCAGCTTGAGCTGCGCGACAGATACCCGGCACTCGACCTCGTCACGCTCATCGGCTCTGTCCGCGACAGCCGCCGCTTGGAGCAGGTGTTCGCAAAGTACCGTCCCGAGCTTGTGTTCCATGCCGCAGCGCATAAGCACGTCCCGCTCATGGAGGACAGCCCCTGTGAGTCGATAAAGAACAATGTCCTCGGCACGTATAAGACTGCGTATGCCGCCATGACGCACGGCTGCCGCCGCTTTGTGCTCATCTCGACGGACAAGGCGGTCAACCCCACGAACATCATGGGCGCGTCCAAACGCCTGTGCGAGATGGTGGTGCAGAGCTTCGACCGGCGCATAAAGGAGGGCAAAGCGGGGAGTATCCCGCGCCTGAGCGCTCACGCGGCGCACGCGGAGGACTGCACGGCGGGCGATGTGTGCACGGAGTTTGTGGCGGTGCGCTTCGGCAATGTGCTGGGCAGCAACGGCTCGGTCGTGCCGCTGTTCAAGAAGCAGATAGCCAAGGGCGGACCTGTCACCGTCACGCACCCGGACATAATTCGGTATTTTATGACCGTGCCGGAGGCGGTGAGCCTTGTGCTCCAGGCGGGGACGTATGCCAGGGGCGGGGAGATATTCGTGCTGGATATGGGCTCGCCGATGAAGATCGACGCGCTCGCGCGCAACCTTATCAAGCTCTCCGGCTTCCGCCCCGATGTGGATATAAAGATAGAATATACAGGTCTGCGCCCCGGCGAAAAGCTCTATGAGGAAAAGCTCATGGCGGAGGAGGGGCTGGAAAAGACCGCAAACGACCTTATTTATATCGGGCATCCGATAGATTTCGATTCTGATGTGTTCCTCGGACGGATTGAGGAGCTGATGGAGAGCGCGTATTCAAATTCCGACAGTATACGCGCGCTTGTGACGGAGCTTGTGCCCACGTATCATCCGGGCGAGCAGGCGAGCGCGGCGAAAAAATGATCCCGGTCGGAAACGCTAGGTGTGTGAGAGGAGAGGCGAAGAAAGCATGGCTGTACTTATAGACGGAAAGACGCTGGCGCAGCGCATACGCGAGCAGACCGCGGCCGAGGCGGCGCTGCTGCCGAGGAAGCCCGGGCTTGCCGCAGTCCTCGTGGGGGATGACCCCGCCTCGCGCACGTATGTCACGAGCAAGGAGCGCGACTGCGCCCAGTGCGGCTTTGTCAGCCGCGAGTATAAATACGATACCTCCGTCACACAGGAGGAGCTGCTCTCACTCATCGAGCGGCTCAACGCCGACACGGAGATAGACGGCATCCTTGTCCAGCTTCCGCTGCCGGAGAGCATAGACGAGGACGCGATAATAGAGGCGATATCCCCGGAGAAGGATGTGGATGCGTTTCACCCGGTGAACGTCGGGCGCATCGTCACGGGTAAGCCTGTACTGCTGCCGTGCACACCGGCGGGGATAATGGAGATGTTTAGCGCGTATGGCATTTCGCTCGACGGGAAGCTGTGCGTGATGGTCGGGCGCAGCAATATCGTCGGCAAGCCGATGGCGATGCTGATGCTGCGCGCCAACGGCACGGTCGTCTGCTGCCACAGCCACACGCCGGAGCTTGCCGCGCTCACGCGGCAGGCAGATGTTATTGTCGTTGCGGCGGGGCATAAGGGGCTTATCACGGCGGACATGGTAAAGCCCGGCGCAGTCGTGATCGACGTGGCAATGAACCGCGACCCGGAGACGGGCAAATTCACGGGCGACGTGTGCTTTGACGAGGTTTCGGAGAAAGCGGGGTATATCACGCCCGTCCCCGGCGGTGTCGGACCGATGACGCGCGCGATGCTCATGCGCAATATTCTTGCTGCGGCGCGGATGCATATTGCGCGCGAGAGTTGACAGCGCGGCGCGAATGTGGTATAAATACCAAAGCCGGGTCAGCCCGGCGCAATACGGAGAGTTACCGAAGCGGTCATAACGGGGCGGTCTTGAAAACCGTTAGGCGGCAACGCCACGTGGGTTCGAATCCCTCACTCTCCGCCAGAATTGACCCCAGACAATCGCTGAATTGTCTGGGGTTTTGCTATATGCACAATTGATACCTGAACTTTTCTGCCCGTTTCGGATTGCAAATAATCACATTTAAGCAGGTGAAATCAGAAACGAAACGGCAATTTTACTCACGAATTTACTCACGAAAGCTTGCCGGTATAGAAGTCTGCCATTTTCGCGGTATCACGAAACAGAGCGCTCTCATCAAGCTTGATGTAAAAGTCGTTCACCGTCTTGTAATCTGACCACCCGCCGAAGCGCATAGTTTGTAGTGCTAAAGTAAAGTTATAACAGACGTGGCTACCCTCGGTTGACAAGGACACACACGGTTTTGACGGGCAGAAAAACGCCCATAC